>JAKBBS010000005.1:5120-40975 GCA_021808425.1 Actinomycetes bacterium | reverse complement strand
CGATACAGGTGGCTGAGCTAGCTCTGAAGCTGACAGATCAGACCTTCGACGAGGAGGTCAAGTCTTCCGACGCTCCCGTCCTGGTGGATTTCTGGGCCGAGTGGTGCGGTCCGTGCAAGATGGTGGCCCCCATCCTCGACGAGATTGCTACCGAGCAGGGTGGCCGGTTGAAGCTTGCCAAGGTAAACGTCGATGACAATCAGGAAGTTGCCCGTCGGTTCGACGTCATGAGCATTCCGACGATGATTTTGTTCAAGAACGGCGAACCCACATTGCGGATTGTCGGAGCTCGCGCCAAGTCGAAGATCCTCGACGAGCTCACACCCCACCTGTAGACAGCAGATAGACGGTGCGTCTCGGCTCCCTTCTCTCAAAGGGTTGCGCTGGCTTGCGAGCCGAGAGTCTGCCGTCACGCTGAGCGGGACGATAGCCAATACGTTCTCCACAGGGTTAATCACACCCTGTGGAGTTACGTTTACCCGAAAGACCCTCAACGTCGGAGTGAGCGTACCCTCCCGAGTTGCGGCCGTTAGGTTTCCTGTTGACCGTGGTCCGTCATAGTCCTGTAGATGCGCTCGAGATCCTCAAGGGATGCAAAGTCGATGGTGACCCGACCCCGCTTAGCGCCAAGCGTCACTTTGACAGACGTCGCAAGGCGGTTCGAAAGAAGTTCCTCCAGCTCCAGTATGGCTGCGGGGGGCGGGGACGCATTATTGCCGCGAGGCTGGCGTTCGGGGAGGCCCCGGGAGTTGCGTTCCTTGACGGCGTCTTCGACCGCTCTAACTGACAGTTCTTCTGCCACTACACGACGTGCGAGGGCTTCTTGGAACGAACGGTCCGGAGTCGCCAGAAGTGCGCGGGCGTGGCCAGAGCTGAGGCGCCCCGATCTGACCAAATCTTGGACAGCTGGCGGGAGTTGGAAGAGACGCAGAGCATTGGTGATCGCAGCTCGGCTCTTGCCAACTCTGCCTGACAGCTTCTCGTGGGTCAGACCAAACTCCTCGATCAGCTGCTGGTAAGCCGACGCCTCTTCGATCGGGTTAAGGTCCTGGCGGTGCAGATTCTCTATCAACGCATGTTCGACGCGCTCCGCCTCCGAGGCTGACCTGACGACAGCAGGGATAGAAGGAAGGCCGACCCGCTTGGCAGCACGCCATCTTCGCTCCCCTGCTATCAGTTGATAACGACCATTGCCGAGGTCGCGTACTAGCACAGGCTGCAGTACCCCAACCTCCCGGACCGAGTTGGCGAGTGAAACGAGAGCCTCTTCGTCGAACATTGTCCGGGGTTGGCTCTCATTAGCCTCGATCGAATTGACCGGGATCTCGAGCAGCGCTGTACCACGCCCACTCGAAACCTCAGTGGGGATAAGAGCACCAAGCCCTCTACCTAGCCCGCTTCTCCGCGCCACCGCTCACCTCCTTTGCTAGCTCCCTGTACGCGATAGCACCACGCGAGGAGGGATCGAATGTCGTGATCGGCCGGCCGAACGAAGGCGCCTCCGACAGTCGCACCGTCCGAGGAATGATGCTCCGACAAACTCGAGCTCCAAAGTGATCCCGCACCTCGTTGGCGACCTGTTCGGCAAGGCGCGTTCTCGCGTCGTACATGGTCAATACGATCACACTCACGTCCAAGCGGGCATTGAGATTGGCCTTGACGAGATTGACATTGCGCAAGAGTTGCCCAAGTCCCTCAAGTGCGTAGTACTCGCACTGTATGGGGACTAGGACCTCTTCGGCGGCAGCCATCGCATTGACTGTGAGGAGACCCAGTGAGGGGGGACAATCGACTAGGACGAAATCGAAGTCGGCCGCAATGGAGTCAATCGCCCGCTTCAAACGGAGCTCCCTGCTGAAGACAGGTACAAGTTCGATCTCAGCACCGGCAAGGTCGATAGTTGCCGGAACCACGAAGAGGTTCCTCATCGAAGTCGGTTCGACGACATCGTCGATCGGAACGTCATGGAGAAGAACGTCATAGATCGACGACTCAAGGCTACGCGCATTCACCCCGAGACCTGTCGTTGCGTTACCCTGCGGATCGAGGTCCACGACGAGGACCCGGTATCCGAGCTCTGCCAATGAGGCTCCTACGCTCACCGTGGTCGTTGTCTTCCCCACCCCGCCCTTCTGGTTCGCAACGGCTATCCGTCGTGGCAACGGATGCGAAAGGCTCGAAGGATGTAGCGGCCGCCCGTACTCGTCGACGTCGCCGATGGGATCCGTCGTCGGATCTGATTCGGCCGCTTTGTGTGTGTCAAGGGAGGCGACGAGCCGATCTAAGTCAGGAGGGACGGCCAACATGGGCTCGCCTGGCGCAGTGTCGGGCAGAACCGGCGGCTCGAGTGAGCCTGTCGCATTGTGTCCCGAGGCGGCGTCGCGAATGATGCGTGTTGTATCGCCGTTGTCGTTGGACGAGGATATGCCAGAGGCAGGGATCGTGCTCAGTGAGTCACCGTCGTTGGAGAGACTGGGTTCGGGTAAGGAGGTCGCAACTAGGGTGGGTTTCTTCCTCGTCAGGGGCGACTCAACGTCGTCGAGAGAATTGATGGTCGGCTCTTCGGTATCCCCGTCTCTCAGGTAGTGAGTTGACCCCCTGAGCAGTGGTGTCGGGGGGTCCTTCGGTTGTGCAGCGTCCTTCGGTTCGCCCGTTTGAGCTGGCGAGGGCGGGGGACGAAGTCGATCGAGAATCGAGCGAGCCCGCCTATCGCCTCTGTCGGGCTGAGTCATTGTCCCATCATTAGCGCTGGACGAGTGGAAATCAAGGACCCCCGACGTTTCACGTGAAACATTTGGAGGTTTGTCCCTGCGTTGGTAGCAAGACTTCACGGGTAAAGCGTCGTGAGAGCGCTTCCCCGCCGGCCTGGACTCCTTGATCAGTGCTGTGACCCGCCGGCTCCGACTCGCCAGCCAACCTGACGTAGGATCTCGACCGTTGCTTCCAGAGTTTGTCTTCCAGGACTTGTCGTAACCCTGGGTGTCATCCGGCAGGATGGCGAGGAAGATCGCTGAGCCAGCAGGTGACTGTGCGCTTGCCGGCTAGCGGGCCAACCTCGATGCCCAGTTGGGCGCCTGCGGCGGTTCCCTGAGTCGTCGGAGGATTAACGGGTCGATGCGTCTGCCGCGCATCGACCCGCCGTGTTCACCGATGACGTCGGTGATTCTTGTGCTTACCTCGTTCTCGCTCAATCCGCCTGTCAATCACGTCGCGTTAGGCGTAATACGTCGGTCGCGGTAAGCCAAAGACGTCTCCCAAGAATGGCAAACCCGCCAGTCGAGGACGGAGTACAACCGAGGGCCATCGAGGGAGCGATCGATGTGTGGCAGAAATATGTATAGGCCTGGAGATCTGAAGATGACTCAGAGCCGAGTACTCAATGGAGAGCCCTCACCATTCTCCTCCACGGCTCGCGGCCGTCGATGTCAAGATCTCAACGATCAGCTCACACCCGGAGTTTCTTATGCGGCTAGGCCTCCAAGGTGTTCATCAGGTCTTCCCGGCCTGCTGATTGATCCAGTCTAAGTCGATCTAAATCGATTGTTCGGAGGCAGTCGTATCGGCGCGTGACCCCATACGTATATCGCTAGACGTCTCGAGTCTCGCAGACCGCGAGCGTAGGCAGGGGGAGTGTGACCTTCAACGATGGAGCCGCAATCGGGCGCTCCTGACCAACGCGCCACGAAGTACCCACACTCCATGGGCGCACAAATGCCGAGAGGGGGTTGTAGGTACATTGATACGTGATGTGGACCACTCACGAGGAGTCCTCGTCTTGCTCACTACCTGCTCGCTAGGCCGAGTAGATGATGTTCGGGGGCCTTCTTAGGTTCTGGGAGTCCCGCTCCTTCGTTGACGATCTCGACCGGGTGTGCCCGGCGATCCTCGCGCTCTCGTCCTCATGCCTGACTTCCTGGAACGGCAGTTCGCCGAGTTGAGGCCCGCTTGTACTTCCCGAGTCGGCACCTATCTCCCTATGTCAGGACAGGCTGATCTCGTCGTCATCATAGTGGTCGACTAGCCCGGGACGTCCGGCGAGGATTCGATACCAGCGAGTCGCTTAATCAACGATTGCATATGCTTCTCACCCTTCGTATCCGACGAGCGGCTGTCTGCGCAATCCCGAGACGTCCGCAACCGACCCGGGGGCTTTCTGCTTCCTCCTCGCTGGAAGTCGGCGGGACTCACCAAGCGACGTGCGGGGGGCGGGAGTCGGCTATCTCGCCGCTGGCCTACATGCTCAATGCGCGCAGAGAGCCAGATGTTTCACGTGAAACATCTAAGACAGCAATTGGGGGCTCGGGGCCCATTGCGGGTGCCCTAACTTCATTGCATACTTGCCGACTTCCGCCGCAGCCCCGGGCGACTTCGGCCGCCACAGTATTGCCATCGGCGATGTCGTCACCGCAAACGGTATTCGGTCGGTTCACTGATCTGTGTGGGATCGGGGAAGATATTAGCGCAAGAGACGATAGAGATAATCTGTCTTCGGGCAGCTTGGAGAGGCTCATGCTGGCCATCATTTCGGTCGTGATTAGAGCGGCGAAGCTTTCGGGGCACCAGTTTGGATTATCACGGTGGGCTGGGGCCAGCGCTCTGCTTGGTGGTGAGCCGGTGAGCCGGTGAGCCGGTGAGCCGGTGGGCCAGTCGGCATTTGGGTGCTGTAGATCATCGACGGGGTCTCGTGACGCCGATCGACGAGGCTGTGGAGTTCCTAGCCCTGTCGCCTGGTTGGGCCGGCTAGGACCCAGTTCTCGATGATAATTTGTTCGATCCTGACGAGCGTTTCGAGGCCGCGTCGTTTGTCTCCGGTGCGCTCCGTGATGGGGTTGCCGTCGAGAAGTTCTGTCCCTGACAGGTTGAGCACCTTTTCGTACTTCTGGCAGACCCTGTTGCCCAAGGCGCAGGCGAGATAAGTCTTCCCATCCCCATCCCCAGTCCGAGCCCCAGTCCGAGCGAATTGCGCGTGTGCGGAGGAAATTGTGCAGCATCTGTCGTCCGACGACTCCGAACCCCTCGAAGGCGTCCACGTGCGCGGCGATCCTCACCGCAAGTATCAGGTCGGCGAATGCGCTCGACGTAGACGTAGGCCCCAAGGACAAGGCGGCTATGAGGAGCCACGTGTCGACTGCCTCTCCGGTCAGCGGGTGGGCGAAATTTGTCGCAACGCCGGCCCAGTCGACCTCGACCGACTGAACCGGGCTGCGTTGTACATGGTCTAGGTGTTCCTCTCTTGGCGACCAAGCGGCAGAAATGTTCACTGTAAGACGACTACCGGCACGGAAGCCCGCCAACGCGCAACACGTTGCGAGGTACTCGTTCGACAACTGCAGTAGCGCGACAGGGCGCGCAAGTTCACTACGAACAAGTTCAGAACCTGTTGCGATCCGCTCCGAGGGGGCCTTCCCTGCCTCGTGGCAGTAGAAGGGGGTAGAAGGGGGCCCCTCTTCTCACCAGTGAGGCCCGCCACCTCGCCTAGGCGATTCCGGTCGCGTTCTCAGCAGCGTACGCAAGATCTTCTTTTAGTCGACCCTTGAGGAAGACTTCGTTCGTCCAGTCCATGTTCCAGTGACACTCCCGTGGCGAACACTCCCACCCAAGTCAACCGGCAGCGGCGCCCACACCGAATGAGCCAACGGAGATCCGTGGTTCGGGGGTGTCCCTTGGGCGATGACCGGCAGGGCGACTAGCACTAGCCGCCAGGACCCCGTCAAACTCTACGCCCCCAAGAATCAGGAATCTATTGCTCACTCACCGAGGTAGCTCGGCTCATCCTCCTACGGACTACCGGCTCACCGCCGAGCTCTATTTTCAGCAGAGAAGCACTATTAACCCCCTTGGTAACTCACGTCTCCTCTCCCTCCTATTTGCTGGGTTGTAACTAGAGTTCGCTAGGGCGCTTCCTCGCTAGTGGATTTCGTGAGTCAGACCTTCATATGTCGCAGGCCGTGCTGTATACGACGCTTCTTGAATGCCCTTCCGTATGGTGAGAGACGAGCACGTCTAGCAGATGAGCGAGCCGTTCCGTGCGAAACGATGTGCTCGCGCTATGAGGGTCTAGCGTTATGCCCCGGTGTGCACCCTGCTCACGTTGGGCTGATTCGTGATCCGTGGAGCGGCCTCACTCAAGCCGACGGCAGCCAACCGAACGGTACGCTACAGCTCATTAGGCGCGTAGGCGGGCTTGCATAGACCGGGAGCGGCGCCCGTCAAGCGGGACACCGGCGGTGATGTAGCGAGATAGCGCATCTGCCTGGCGTCTGCAGTGTGAGCGTATGCGAAATTCGTCTGAGCGGGGTGCTATCCGGTGACGGGTCGCAAGTTTAGGAGGTCGGTTGTGGAGCAGACTTGGTGATGCTGCAGTAGTCGCGCGGTAGGGCGGCTGCCTAGCCGTATTTGTGCCCCGGTCGGGAATCTGGTGATAAGCCTGGTATTTGAAGAGACGTGTTCCGACCGTGGGCGAGTTGAGCGATCGCATCGACGAGCGGTCAATGCGTCGGGCTCATAACCCGGGACAGCGGCTGCGCCTTTACGACTTCGCCGTTGTTTCACGTGAAACAATTGCCCGGTCGTCTGGTTCTGAGTGGCGATTGTCTAGAGCGTCCTAAAAGAGAGGCCGTTTCGCCGGTATCCCTGTACGACGTGGATACCGGTCCGCGCATTGGACTACCTGTTCAAGCACTTGAAAGGCAGATGGCGAAGTTACCCGTACGCCGGGAGCCATACCGAGTAGTTCGAGACCTTGTAGTGGCCACCTCGATGGAGCACCATCCGGTGGCTCAGCGACGATGAGGCGTCCTCCCGGCGCTAGGAATGGAGAACCACACTCAGCGGTGACGGCAGGTGCTCCAAAGCCACGCGATGTGACGGTGTCGAAAGTTCCTCTGAGCGCTGTTCGAGCTGCCTCCTCGGCGCGCAGCGCCGTGACGTTTACTCGGTGGGACAGCTCAAGATGCTCGACGGCGTGCAGGAGGAACCTCGATCTTGTTACGCTTCCATCCAGGAGAGTCCATCGGATTCCGGGTCGAGCAATCGCAAGAACCAGTCCAGGAACACCTCCGCCGCTCCCTAGATCAAGTGCTTCGCGGGAGTCCTCTGAAAGCAACGTCAGTATTGGCAACGCGTGCTCGATGTGGGCACCCACCGGCCCGGGTCCGAGGAAGCCACGCCTTTTTGCTTTTTCGAGCGCCGCCGTCAGGTTGGTGAGCTGTTTGAAACTGAAGGCCGGCGAGCTGCGGGAAGTGGGCTGTGTCACCTCTGTGACTCAATCGGGCAGAACGACCACCCGCCGGTTAGGCTCCTCGCCTTCGGAGATTGTATGGACACCTTCGATCTCGGCGATTGCGTCATGAAGGACTTTCCTGTCCGGCGACGGCATCGGCTCAAGGGCAGCTCGCTTACCCGTTTCGCGGACCTGTCCGGCGACCTGTTGGGCGAACCGTATTAGGGCGTCTGAGCGTTTGCTGCGATATCCGCCGACATCGACATTGATATGGCCGTTGGATCCCCCGGTCTGGTTGAAGACGGCCGTCCGAGTCAGAGTTTGGATCGCGAGCAGCGTCAGCCCTTTCGGACCGATGAGGATTCCAAGGTCTTCCCCATTCACCTGAAGTTCAACGGTGTCTTCGTCGGGTCGGATCGCGGAAACAGACGCTCGGACGCCAAATTCGTCGAGCAGGCCCTCGATAAACTGAATGGCCACGTCACTTTGGCGCTCCAGGTCCACTTCCAATTCGCTTCCTTTCGTTGAATCGCTGTCGACGCCATCGGCGGTCGAGTAGCCGAGCGGGTAACCATCGACATAGGGTTCGTTGTCGGAGGTGTTGCTTCCGGACCCAATTCCGGGTGCAACCTTGCGGGACGAGTCTGGCGAGGCCCGCTTGGCACGCGGCGAACCGATCTTATCGGAGGGGTTACTTCCCGCTTGGCGACGCCTGTCCGGATTGTTGTCGAGGCCAATGGGGTTCGACTGAAGACTCTCAGCGTTGTCCTGGGCGTCGGGCGACTGGACGAGATCGGAGTCCTGCGGGGGTTCTCCTGCTGATTTCGCCGACGCCCGGCGCCTACGATCCCGGCGGTCTTCCTTGGCGCGAGGTGTCCGGGGTTTGACGCGTGCTCTAACTCTTGCCTCACTACGCACCCGCCCGAATAGGCCAACCTGAGCGTCGGCGACTATCTCGAACTCCGCGTCCGTGGCATCTACGCCAAGCTCATCGAGCGCTGCTTCCTTCGCTTCTTGGATTGACCGTCCTACGGTCTCTACCCACTCCACTGCTATTCCTTCCCGGGTTCGGTCTGTGACGGCTCGTCGTGTGTTTGCCTGGCGTCAGGCAAACGAGGTGTGGGCTTCGGAGTGGCTCGCCGAGGGGTCCCGTTCGTGCTGCCCGTTGGGCGTTTCGTCTTTGCTCCGTTCTCAAGCGGAGGTTTGGAGCCAGGCAGTCGAGCCTTGTCGGGCGATCCCCCGTTGGTCGGCGGGGCACCATTCGGACCCTGCGGCACACTGGGCCGGGTCTTGGGCGATCCGTTCGGTTGCTTGCGCGGCTCAGCCTTCGATGACGGCGCGGGCTTTCGTGTCGCACCGGGAGAATTCTTCGCCTTCGTTTGATTTTGGGCCTTGTTAGCTTGTTGCTCTGCGGCAGCAGAAAGCAGATCCCGGAACCGACTCCTTTTCGCTGGGGTCGGAGGGATGGGGGACCGGTCGGTGCGCTGGGCCTTTGGCGGCGTGTAGCCGGGTTTGCTTGCTTCTTTCTCGTCGATGCTCCGAGTGATCTCCTCGACCTCTTGTACCTCACGTACGACGAGCTGCTTCACCTTTGGGTCGAAACGATACATGAGGTCCTGTTGGCCGATCCGGGCAAGGTTGGAGACTGTGTAATACAGCACGACCCCAGCCGGGAAGCGAACAGAGATGAGCGCAAACAACGGCGCCAGGTACTTCATCATCTTCATCTGAGGGTTGGCCTGCGATGCCTGGTTGCGGCTCATCATCATCGCTGACTGAACGTATGAAGTCGCAGCCAACGCCAAAAGCAGGATCCAGTACGGAGCGGCAGCGAAGATGCTCGAGTGGTGGGTGAGTGCTCCTTGTGCGAGGTTCATTCCGAACGCGTTGATATGGCCGCCAGCGTGTTGGATCGCCTTGTACATCTTCGTGCCGGAATTGAGGAACCTCGGCGTAGCTACAACCGTCGTAACACCGTTGACGACGACCTTCGTAGTTTGGCTAAGTCCGTCGATAACCTCGAAAAGCGCGAAGAAGACGGGCATTGGGAGCAGCATCGGGAGGCAGGACCCGAAGGGGCTGACCTTGTGCTCACGAAAAAGCTCCATCTGTGCCTGGGCAAAGGCTTGACGGTCACCTTTGTGCTGCTCCTGCAGCCTCTTGAGCTGAGGCTGCAGCTTCTGCATCGCCAACATTGACCTTGTGCTTTTCAAGGTCAGAGGCGATATCAGGAGCATCCACGCGATGCCCAGGCCGATTATCGCGACGCCGTAGTTGGGGACGACGGAGTAGATCGCAGCGAGCACTTCTGCCAAGGGCTTGGCGATGGGAGCAAGCAACCCTCCGCTCGAAGCGCTTTTCGCTGCCACTGTCGTGGTGGTCGTGGCGGCTTGGGCCAAGCTCACCAGGGTTGTCATAAGTGGATCCTCATTCCGGAATAGGGTCGTAGCCGCTCGGACCCAGCGGTCGGCAGCGGGCGAGGCGCCGTAGGCCCAGGGCTACACCGTGGACGGGACCGTAACGTTCGATGGCTTGCGCGGTGTACTGGGAGCAGGTGGGTGTAAACCGGCAAGGTGATACCCGCCCTAACCTGACCAGCTGGTAGGCACGGATGAGTACCACGAACCCGCGACCGGCAACTCCTGAGACGCAATGCGGCATCCGCGTAGCCGAAATGGATGTCGGGTCGTCGTCGCTGGCAATCATGATTGACGGAAAGGTTCTGTGAGCTGGAGCCAGAGCACCTCGAGCCCGCTGTAGGAGAGCTTCGTAGCCGAAGGACCTACGCCGACCAGGTAGCAGCCTGGTCTGAGGTCCGGGGCGACTTGGCGAGCCAGCATCCTCAGCCTTCGCCGGATGAGGTTACGCGTGACAGCTGGTCCGACCTTACGCCCAATTGAGTATGCAACTCGAGGCGGTTCTGCGGGGTTACCGGGAAACCACGAAATACTGAGAGGACCATTTCGGTGACGTCGAGCTCTGCGGAGGCTCTCGAAGGTGCGACGGCACTCAACCCGCCAGATCAGGCTGACAGGTGAGTACGACCCTTGAGGCGCCGAGCCTTCAATATGGCGCGACCTGCTCTCGTGGCCATCCTGTGTCGGAAGCCGTGCCTCTTCGCCCGTCTGCGGTTGTTCGGTTGGTAGGTTCGCTTCACTCATCGCCTCCTCGGTCCCGGCTGCGCTATCGCCGGTAGTCCCGGGCGAGATCGACGCGCGTCAAAGACGCAGCCATCTGGCTAATTAGAAGGATAGTCGTCCTAAACGACCTTCGCCAGCCGGGTCCTGTCTCAGCGACGTATTATAATACAAGTCATGTGCTTTGACGGTCCACTGGTGTGAATCTCGCCAGCTCCACCGTCGCGTCCGGCTCCGCTACAGCGGACCGCGGTGCCATCCACCAACTGCTCATCGACCTCGGCGTCAGTTCGTCGACCGCCCACACGGCGCAGATCTATCTGAGCGCGCCGCTGCGGATAACCGTCATACTTATCGCCGCCTTCATCCTCACAAAAGTGGTCAATAGGCTGGCGCCTCGTGCCGTGAGTGCGCTCCGGGTGGTTTCGCCGCTCACGGACACTTCGAGGCGCGGCGAAGCGCGGGTTAAGACTCTCGCTGGAGCGTTCGCTCAGATCATCCGGGCGACAATATGGTTGGTTGCGATCCTGACGGTACTGGGCGAGTTCAACATCAGTTTGCTGCCTTTCGTAGCTACAGCGACCGTTATCGGCGCGGCGCTCGGATTCGGCGCCCAAACTCTCGTTAAAGACTTTCTGTCAGGAGCACTGATCCTTGCGGAAGATCAGTACGGGCTGGGTGACAGGGTGACTGTAGGTGTCGGTCCCACGGCAACCGTCGGGACGGTCGAGGGCGTCACGCTGCGGGTCACGCGCCTTCGCGGAGCAGACGGAAGCGTCATATACGTTCCTAACGGGGATATCCGAACTCTAAGCAACGACACCGAAAGCGACAGTCAGGCATTGGTCGACGTCGTGGTCCCACTCGGGACAGATTTGACGAAGGCCGGCGAAGCCCTTGAAGCCGCGGCACGAGACGTGGCGACGGATCCGAAATGGGCTGGGGACATCACGGGGGAACCTACGTTTGTCGGTGCGCAGGATTTCTCCAACGTCAACGGTGTGACCCTGAGAGTCATAGCGACTACCAAGCCCGGCAGGCATGTCTTCGTGGTAAGGGAGATACGACTGCGAGCAATGGAGCGGCTCCGCCGAGAAGGGATTGCATGGCGTGAAAGTTGACGAACCTAGTCACGTTATCGGCCGGCCCCGGTACTCTGCTAGGTGCAGAACGGCGCCTTAGGATGCTGATTCTGATAGGCGGCGACCCACCGCCACTGGTGGTCATCGCGGCCAGGGAAGCCGAGACACGACATTTCAAACAGGAGGTCATGATCACATGGCGTTGCAACTAGGCGACGAGGCACCGGATTTCACCGCTGAAACCACCGAAGGAACAATCCGGTTTCACGAATGGCTTGGCGATGGCTGGGGTGTGCTTTTTTCGCATCCTAAGGACTTCACCCCCGTGTGCACGACAGAGCTCGGTGCGGTAGCGAAACTTGCGGACCAGTTCGCCCGTCGCAACACGAAGGTGATCGCGGTCAGCGTCGACCCCATCGATTCGCACAACGGCTGGGTACCCGACATCAACGACACCCAGGGCACTTCCGTGAATTTCCCGATCATTGCCGATCCGACCCGGGAAGTGGCCGACCTGTATGGCATGATCCACCCGAACGCATCCGACACGGTCACTGTGCGCTCGGTCTTCGTGATTGGCCCGGATAAGAAGGTGAAGCTTACGATCACCTATCCGCAGAGCACCGGGCGCAACTTCCAGGAGATTCTTCGCGTGATCGACTCTCTCCAGCTGACGGCGAAGTTCTCGGTATCAACCCCGGCTGACTGGCAGGATGGCCAGGACGTGATCATCTCGCCGGCGATCGACAATGAATCCGCCAAGGAGAAGTTCCCCAAGGGATTCACGGAGCTGCGGCCGTACCTCCGCTTCACGCCGCAACCCGATAAGTAGGCGATCGGGTTCGCGCTCTGGCACGGACTGCTCACTGCCGCAGAGACCGCCACAGAGGCGGTAGGGATTTGAGCGTCGGACGGCGGGGATCATTGTCCCTCCCCACCGTCGCGGCGGTATGTTCTGCCTAGAGAACTATCGACCAAGGAGAAGGAATGCCGACTGCAGTTATCGTTGACGCTGTTCGTACAGCGGGTGGAAAGCGCCACGGGAAGCTGTCCGGCTGGCACCCGGTGGACCTGGCGGCTGAAGTACTGAAGGCGCTAGCGACGCGAAATGACTTGGATCCCGGGCTTATCGATGACGTGATCATGGGATGCGTCAGCCAAACCGGTGCGCAGGCCTTCAACGTCGCACGCAATGCCGTTCTAGCGGCAGGCTTTCCCGAGTCGGTCCCCGGCACTTCGGTGGACCGGCAGTGCGGGTCGTCCCAGCAGGCGGTTCATTTCGCCGCCCAAGGTGTCATGGCAGGCCAGTACGACGTCGTGATAGCGGCTGGGGTCGAGGTTATGAGTCTTGTGCCCATGGGCGGGAGCGCCGGGCAGGGGATGGGCTTCCCTTTCGGGCCTACCGTCGGACTTCGTTACGCGCCGAAAGGCGGCTTGGTGCCACAAGGGATCGGTGCCGAGATGATCGCGGACCGTTGGGACCTGAGTCGGGTGGATCTCGACGCGTTCAGCGCGTCCAGTCACCAGAAGGCGGCGAGGGCCACCGAAGAGGGTCGTTTCGAGCGCGAGATCACGCCTGTCAACTCCAAGCACAAGGACAAGGAGACGGGCAAAGTCACCGAGTCCGACGAGGTGGTTGTCGCTGACGAGGGGATCCGTGCAGACAGCACCGTCGAGTCGCTCGGCAAGCTGAAGCCTGCATTCAAGGCCGACGGAAAGATCACCGCAGGGAACTCCTCTCAGATCACCGACGGCGCTTCCGCTGTCTTGATCATGAGCGAGGAGAAGGCGGCAGCGCTCGGACTCAAGGCCCGCGCACGATTCCATGGATTCGCCCTCGCTGGCGACGATCCGCAGATCATGCTCACGGCGCCGATTCCTGCGACCGCCAAGGTCTTAGAGCGATCCAAACTGACGATGGACGACATCGACATCGTCGAGATCAACGAGGCGTTCGCCCCTGTGGTGCTGGCATGGGCCAAGGAGCACCACGCTGACATGTCGAAAGTCAACGTCAACGGAGGAGCTATCGCGCTCGGCCATCCGCTTGGAGCTTCCGGTACCAAGCTTTTGGCCACACTCCTCAACGAGCTCGAGCGCACAGGAGGCCGTTACGGTCTTCAGACCATGTGCGAAGGCGGCGGTATGGCTAACGCGACGATCATCGAGCGCCTGGGTTAGGCCCAAGGGCTCAAGCAGGGAAGTCTGTCGACCGCTGGATGCTCGTGGGAGGCGCCCAGCGGTCGCAGAAAGCCGACGCGCCGGTCAGTGCCAGCGCGTCGAGGCGATGAACCCGGCGACGATCAGGCCGAGACCGACGAATAGGTAGATGTTGTTGGCGGGGCCGCCGAGCAGGCTCAGGTAGTTGAGCAGGATCACGATGATGCCGATCCCGAAGAACCCGATCATCAGCGCTGGCACCCACCACGGGCTGACCTTGAACTCATTCGGTATCGGCGCCGTGTAGCGGCCGCTGCTCGACGCGTCAGGCGCCGAACCGGCGATTCTGCGCTTGGGAGGACCGCCTTTCGGCGTGACTCGGCCTGGTCGGGCGTCTTTGGTCTTCCTGGCCATCCCCCGATAGTAGGGCTTCTGGCCTTCATGGTGGGGCGCTACCGTGGATAGATGACCCGGGTCCTCGTTATCGACAACTACGACTCGTTCGTCTACAACCTCGTTCAGTACCTGGGTGAGCTCGGAGCTGAACCCCTCGTGTATCGAAACGATGAAATCGACTCTGCTGCGGCGAGCGCTTTGAATCCTGACGGAGTGCTCGTATCGCCTGGCCCAGGGCGTCCCGAGGACGCAGGAGCGAGCATGGAGCTGATCGAGTTGTTCGCTGGTCGCAGTCCAGTGCTCGGGGTATGCCTTGGCCATCAGTGCATCGGCGCACTGTATGGCGGCACTGTGGTCCGACACCAGGTGATGCACGGCAAGACTTCCAGGGTCAGCCACGACGGGCGCGGAGTGTTCAAGGGAATCGAAAACCCGGTCGTTGCTACGCGTTACCACTCCTTAGTCGTCGAAGCGGACGGTCTACCCGGGAGTCTGGAAGTGTCGGCTTCGGCCGAGGACGGCACCGTCATGGGGATACGCCACATGGAGCACTCGGTTGAAGGCGTTCAGTTTCATCCCGAGTCCGTTCTCACCGACGAGGGACATCGAATGCTTCGCAACTGGCTCGACATGTGCGCGTGAGCTATGGGAGCCTGTCAGCTGGTCGTCCCGGGGCCTGTGGGAGCGGTCGTCGTCGTCGTCGTCGACGGACTCGTCGTGGACGTCGTAGCGGACGCGGTGTAGGAGCCGATCGCAACGTCAACCGAGGTCCCGCTTGTCACCGATGTGCCAGCCGGTGGGCTCTCCGACTGGACCAGCCCGTCTTGGGCGGGGTCGCTCACGCTAACCACCGAGAACGAAGGCGTCAGGCCGGCCGCCTTGATTGCTGCTTTGGCTGCAGCTCTCGAGTCGCCGGTCACATCCGGCACGGTAACCTGTGGCGGCCCGGTCGAGACGTACAAGGTGATCGCCGTACCGAGCGGGACTTCGGTTCCGGCCGGCGGACTGGTCCGGGTGACCTCTCCGGCCGGAACGGTCTGTGACGGCTCGCTGGTCTGCCCGCCGAGTTTGAGGCCGAGCGTAGCGAGGGTTTCGCCCGCAACCGCTTGGCTGTAGTTGACGAGCGGTGGGACCGCTACCTGCTGGGCGCCCCCCGAGACGGTCACGTCTACCCCCGAGCCCTGCGAGGCAGACGTTCCGCCGGCAGGGCTGGTCGATACAACCTCGCCCTTGCCCACGGTCGTGGAGAACGCGGTGGTGTTATGGGGGACGAAGCCGGCCGCACTTAGTGCCGAATCTGCTGCGCTAGCCGATTTGCCGACGACTTTGGGGACGTAAACTTGTCGTGGCCCGGAGCTCACGTTCAAGGTGAGCAACGCGTTCGCGAGGATCGACGTTCCAGAGGGAGGGCTGGTCGAGACAACTGATCCCTCTTTTACCGTGGAGCTCGTTACGGGCGTTTGTTTGACGTTGGTGAACCCCTGCGCGGAAAGCTCGGACTGTGCGGCCGCCGCTGTTTGGCCCGCCAGCCCCGACGGGACCGCCAAAGTCCGGACCGATGATCCGAAAAGCCCTGCCTTTCGACCACCGAAGTAACCTCCGACAGCGAGAAGCACCAGGAGAAGCGCCATTGCCGTGTAGAGACCCGCTCGCGAACCGTTGCGTGGAGGCGTACTCTCGACCGCAGTCGCCGGGAGGAGGCCGGTTGTGTTTGCGGCAGTGCGCGCCTGAGTCAACGTCGGCTCGGCGCTCGCCATCGGCAGCACCCCAGTAGGAGCCAGGACCGGGGCCAAAGGGCGTTGTCCGCTCGCATAGCGCAGAAGATCGGAACGCATCTGCTCGGCTGTCTGGTAACGGTCGGCGGGGTTCTTTGCGAGCGCCTTCATGATTATCGCTTCGAGAGCAGCGGGAACCGACCGCTTCACCTGAGAAGGCGGGACGGGGGCTTCCTTGACGTGCTTGTAGGCGATCGAAACCGGACTGTCGCCGGTGAAAGGAGCCCTGCCGGCAACAGCCTCGTAGAGGACCACCCCTAGTGAGTAGACATCGCTGCGGGCGTCCACCGGGTAGCCCTGCGCCTGCTCGGGCGAGAAGTAGGTGGCAGTACCCATCACGGAGCCCGTCTGGGTCAGATCCTCGGACGTTCCCACGGCTCTCGCTATCCCGAAATCCGCTACCTTGACCTGGCCCCGGGAGTCGACGAGGACGTTCCCCGGCTTTACGTCCCTGTGAATCACCCCCCTGCGGTGCGCGAAGTCGAGGCCCGCAGCGACGCTCGCAGCGATCGAGGCGGCGTGCTCGGGGACTAGAGGACCGTTCTCCCGCAACATCGCCGACAGGGTCGGACCGTCGACGTACTCCATCACGATGAAATACGTGTTAGCGCCCTGACCCCAGTCGTAGATCGAGACGATATTCGGGTGCGTAAGGTTCGCTGCCGCCTTCGCTTCGCGGCGAAAACGTTCGACGAAGGACTGGTCCACCGACAGCTCAGGGAACAGCGCCTTCAGCGCGACAGGCCGGTCGAGGAGCAGATCCCGGGCCAGGTACACCTGGGCCATTCCCCCGCGCGCTATGTGGTTGACAAGTTCGTATCTGTCGCTGAACACGGTGGGAGATTCAGTCACTTGGCCCTCTCACCCTACAGTCGGGCTGGTCGATCCGGTCGTCGGGGCGCTCGAACTCGCACTGCCCGACGTCGTGGAAGGTGACTGCCCCGAGGAGGTGGTCGAAAGGTAGCTTTCGATGATGGATTTGGCTATCGGGGCCGCAAGAGTGCCCCCTTGGTCGGACACGAGGTTACCCTGATTAGGCAACACGACCGACACGACGATCCGCGGGTCGTTGGCAGGGGCGAACGCCACGAACCAGTCGTCGGTGTGGTGCGTCCCGGTTTGCGCAGTGCCGGTCTTCGCCGCAACCTGTATCCCGGGGATCCGGGCTGCGCCTCCTGTCCCATTGGCGGACGAGACGACGGAGATCATCAGCTTCGTAACCTGTGCGGCGGTCGAGCTTGACGTCGCCTGGAGCCATTTGGCGGGTTTGTAGGTCTCCACAACCTGGTTCTGGGAGTTGGTCACCGACTGGAGGATGTGCGGTTTCATGATCTGGCCGCCGTCGGCGATCGCAGAGCCGACCAGCGCCATTTCGAGGGGGCTAGCTTCGACGTTCTCCTGGCCGATCGCCGAGTAGGCGAGTGTAGGCAGGTTCGCCGCGAAGCTCGAGGCGGCGGGGAAGTTGGATTTCGCAGGGAACGGTAGGTCGATAGGCGGAACCTGGTCGAAGCCGAACGAGCTCGCCTCCGCGGAGAGGTTCGCTGCGCCGAGATCGAGGCCGATCTGCGCGAAGCCGGTGTCACAGGAAACCGTGAACAGCGCCAAGATCTGCCCTCCGCACGATTCGCCGGCAAAGTTGTGCAATTTCGTCGTGGTGTCGGGGAGGTTCAGATTGGTGAGAGTTGGCAAGGTCTTGGAGGCGAGGGCAGGTTTGTGGTCGTAGACCGCAGACGCCGTCACGATCTTGAAAGACGAGCCGGGGAAGAAGATCTGACGGTAGGACGCAGTGGCAAGCGGTCCGCCGGTGAGGGCGGTGATTGCCTTGTAGCTCGCCTGCACTGCTGTCGGATTGTGGCTCGCAAGCCCGTTCGGATCGAACGTCGGATTCGAATACATCGCAAGGACTGCTCCCGTCTTCGGATCGAGGGCGACCACCGACCCATCACGGCCGGCCAGGCCGCTCTGGGCGACCTTCTGCAACTTGTCAAGCAGCGTTAGTGTTATGGATTGCGTGTTGTTCGACTTGGTCAGGAACTTCTTGAAGCCATTGATCGACGTGGGGAACTTGAACGGGCTGCTCTTGCCAGTCAGCACATTGTTGTAATAGGCCTCCGCGCCGTCCGAGCCGTAGATGTAGGAGTAGTACCCCGTTACTCCTTCGAACAGCGACCCGGTCGGGTACTTGCGTAGATATTTGAGTTGGTCGTTTGTCGCTACGGACGTCGCCAGCGTTACGCCATCGGCGGAGATGATGTCGCCCCGGGGGAGTGTGTAGGAGTTGACTATCGTCGCGTGGTTGAGCGGGTTCGCGGCGAGTTTCTTGGTGTGAAGCACCTGAAGGTAGTTGAGCTGCACAAACAGCGCAATGAACAGGATACTGATTGCTAGTCCGAGCCCTCGAATTTGCCTGTTCATAGGGTCCCTACGAGTCTCTGGCCATCAGATGCCGCGAGTGCACCGATTTCCGTGGGGCTTTCCGCTCCGTGCGAAAGCCTCAGTAGCAGCGCCAATAGGATGTAGTTGGAGACCAGCGACGAGCCACCGTACGAGACGAACGGCAACGTTATCCCGGTAAGCGGGATCAGCCGGGTGACACCTGCGACGATAACAAACGTCTGCACACCAAGAATTAGAGACAGTCCTGCCGCCAGAAGTTTTTCGAAAGGCCGTTCACAGCGAACGGCAATTCGAAGGCCCGATCCGACCATTAGCAAGAACCCGATGAGGACGGCAGTCGCACCGACGAGGCCGAGCTCCTCGGCGATGACCACGAAGATCATGTCGGTCGAAGCCTCGGGGATGGAGGCGGCACCGCTTTGTCCTGGCCCGAGTCCAAAAAGTCCGCCGTTCGCGATTGCGAACCAGCCTTGGATGATCTGGTAGCCGGACGTCTGAGCGTGTATCCACGGGTCGAGCCATCCTTGCACCCTGGTTCGAGCGTGGCCGATCGTCTTCAAGGCGAACAATGAGCCACCGCCGAACAGGACCGCCCCAAACCCTAGGTAGAGCGTCCTTCCGGTAGCAACCCAAAGCATGCCGATGAACAGGGCAAAGAACAGGAATGACGAGCCGAGATCGTTCTCCGCAAGGAAGATGACCAGCGACAGCGCCCAGGCGGTGACGATCGGCGCGAGATAGCGCGGGTCGAGCACCAGGAAACGCCCGATGCGCCGGGTCCCGCGGCTGAGCAGATCTGCGCGCTCGGCTAGCACGGAAGCGAAGAAGATGGCGAGTGCGAGCTTGGCGACTTCACCCGGCTGGAAGTTGAGTGCGCCGACATGGATCCAAAGGCGGGCACCGTTGATGTTCTCGCCGATACCTGGCACCAACGGCAGTAACAGCAGTCCGATGCCGACAGCGGCGAAGAGGTATCGGAGGCGTTCGAGGTCTCGGGCTCGACGGACAATGATCAAGGTCGCCACGAACACTCCGATACCAAGTGTGGTCCAGATCGCCTGCAGTCGGGCCTCGTGGGGCGACAGGCGGGCGATGAACACGTATCCGATGCCATTAAGCAGACCCGCCAGCGGCAGAAGTATTGGGTCGGCGAGAGGAGCGAGTTTGCGCATCGCGATGTGGGCGACGATCAGCAATGCGAACAATGCTCCAAGGAGTGGGCCTATGTTCGCTGGGAGACTTCCTGCTTTGCCGAATCCGGCCAACGCGTAGAAGCCGCCCGTGAGCAAGACGACAAGGATGATCAGGCCCAGCTCTGTGCGACGCCGGGCGGGTAGCGGGGTCATGACGTTGTCGGAGAGGTAGCGGTCGGGGACTGCGCATTCGATGTCGTGGACGTCGAAGGAGCGGTCGTGGTTGTCGGCGTCGTGGGCGGCAGCAGCGCTGCTGTCTGACTCTTCTGGTAGAGGGCCGCAAGGTTCGCGATGAAACTGTCAGCGGCTGCGACCGTAGGCTCCTCGACGCCCGAGTGAAGCGAGGGAAGACTTGCCTGGAGTACCTGGCCGGTCGTTACGGACGAGACGTGGTTCAGGGTGGGCTCGATCCAAAGGACGCCGCCGGGGCGTCCCTGGTAGACGACGAGAGCGTTTCCCCGGATACCGACGTAGTACCCGGAGCGGGCGTAGTACCAAACGCCGGCCGCCCCGGCTACAACTATCATTATGAAGGCGGCTATGAACGCGGCGACGCGAAGAGTTACCACCGATGCCTTGCGTTGATTCGGACTGTGCGTGCTACTGGCGTCTGCTCGAGCGTTGATGTCGAGCACCGCAAGCAGCTTCGTGTTCTCGTCGGCCGAATCCGGTCCGGTAGCAGTCGGCGTGAGGCTGCCTCTTGGAGGCGCAGCGTCGGGTGTTGGCAGCGTAGCGCCGTCCGCTGGCGACGCTACGCCAGAGATTTCGACGCCGCCTGCCTCGAAGCTGTGAGGCGCAGCATCTTCTTCGTGTACGTCGAGCACTACGACGGTGATGTTGTCGTTGCCGCCGTGGCGTTTGGCCTCGTGAACGAGCTCTTTTGCCGCTGCAGACGGTTCGGACATGCGCCTCAGTACTGCCGAGATGCGATCGTCACTCAGCTCGCGAGGCAGGCCGTCACTGCAAAGCAGGAATCGGTCGCCCGGTCTCGCCGCCTCCACGAAGACGTCGACCTCCACCTCGGGCTCGACTCCGAGCGCCCTTGTCATGATGTTCCGGCGAGGGTGGACCTGGCCTTCCTCCTTGGAGATACGCCCCTCGGCGACCAACTCCGCGACGAGGTTGTGGTCGACTGTGACTTGTTGGAAGACGTCGCCCCGCATCGAATACAGCCGGGAATCGCCCACGTTGATGACGGCCAAACGGTCGTCGTCGATCAACGCGGCAGCTACGAGAGTCGTGCCCATACCTCTCATCTCCGAGTGGGCGATCGACTCCTGCCAAACAGCCCTGTTTGCGCTCCTGGCGGCTTCGACGAGCAGATCCTGCGTGAGCGGTCCCGCCCGTCTGGCGACCTCGTCGCCCAGGGTCCTGACGGCGATTGAGGATGCGACCTCTCCCGCTGCGGCGCCGCCCATCCCGTCTGCGACCGCAAAAACCGGTTCCGCCATCAGGTACTGGTCCTGATTGTTGGAGCGGACCAGGCCTACATCTGTTGCCGACCCGGCCTCAAGCCTGATGGAAACCACTACTTACGAACCTCTAGTGTCGACTTGCCGAATTGCACCTTGTCGCCCTTCGACAGTTTCACGGGGGCGGTTACCTTCACCCCGTTGAGAAAGGTCCCGTTGGTGGATCCAAGATCCTCTACGAACAGTCCGTCGTCACGACGGAAGACTCTGGCGTGAAGCTGCGAAACGAAGGTGTCTTCTTCGAGGAAAATGGCGCAGCCGGGTGCCCTGCCGACCGTCAGTTCGGCGCCGAGAGGGAACTCCCGGTTCTTTACCTCGGCGGGCGAAACCCCGACGAGCTTCTCCGGTCCGGGGGGAGGTTTCGGGGTGCCGGGTGCCTGGTGGTTTGATCCGTATGGTGTCGGCGGGGACGCCGGGCTCATGGAGGGCGCAGCTTGTGGCTGGCGCGTTTCAACCCACACGGCTCGGATGACTCGAAGCATGAACAGGTAGAGCAGAGCCAGGAGGACGTACTTGATCAGAGCCTGGACCGGGTCGGGCACGTCGCTACGAAAGCCCTAACCGGCCTCGAAGACGACCGTCGTAGCCCCTACCGTTACGCGGTCCCCGTCGTCTAGAAGTCTCGGTACCGTGATGAGCATCCCGTTGACACGTGTCCCGTTGGTGGAGCCGAGGTCAGCCACTTCGTACAGCATCGGTCCGGCCAGCCGAGACCGGCTGGCCTCATGGACGTTAGCTCCACTCGCAGCTGGGCGTATCTCCGCATGGTAGCGACTGACGTTTGAGTCGGCGAGGACGACTCCGCAGTCGGGGAGTCGTCCTACGGTGAGCGCCGAAGCGCCGAGCGCTATCGCACGCCCATCGGGGAGCACCAGTCGCGCCCGATTCGGCTCGTCGCTAGGAGTGAACTCGCCGAACACGGCAATCTTACCGGCGGGAAACGAGTCGTCGGTCTCCAAGTCGACCGTGACCGGCCCTAGGAAGCTGTAGCGCTCCATCTGAGCGTGCTCTCGTGCCAGAAGGACCAGCTCGTCTACGAGCTCGTCTTCTATCGCTGCGAAGCGGTTGCGATCCGCCCGTGCAATGTCGATGCGGAACTCGTTGGGGGCAAGTGTGCCTTTTGGGGCAATCGTGCGTCTGAGGTCCATTTCCCGGGTGAGCCTGCGTCCGATCTCTACCGGCTGAAGCGTCCCTCGGAACGCGCGAGCGAAGACTCCTTCCACCATGCGTTCCAAGCGGCGCTCCAAGTGTTGTAATCCCATGACCACCCGTAGCGTACCGTGGTCTGGGCGCTCGGGAGGCTCGCTATCCTGCGACCTGGCTCTGCTGGTATATGATCGAGCTTCCCACTCGGGCGAGTGGCGGAATAGGCAGACGCGCAGGATTCAGGTTCCTGTGTCCGAAAGGACGTGGGGGTTCAAGTCCCCCTTCGCCCACCACCGATTGGAGCTGGGTACGACCTCGATGCAGGAATACCTCGCCTGGGAAATTGGAAGTGCGCGATCACGCACAGTTTTGGCGTGAGCGGCCTTAGGCGTCGGCGGTTTCGTTTATGACGTACGAATTGCGGTAAATCTCCTGATCACCGAGCCTCTGGGTGGCAGAACGAGCAACTTCAGGCGTTCACATCGATTCGCGGGATGTGGCGGTGCTGCTGAAGGTACATTCGCACCGACAGCAGGGCAGCGACGCCCTCGCCGACAGCCGCGGCCAGCTGCTTGGTCGAACCAGAACGGACATCCCCCGCAGCGTAAAGGCCTGGCAGGGAAGTGCGGTAGGCCTCGTCGGTTGCGATGAAACCCCAGCGATCCAAACCGACGGTCGAAGAAAGGAACGCTGCGTTCGGGTCGAGTCCGATGAAGACGAATACGCCCGCAGGGCTCCACGCCAACTTCTCACCGCTTTCGATATTCGTCGCCAGGACCTGCTCGACTCGCCCGTCGCCGACGAAAGCGTCAAGTGCCACACCGGTATGGACTTCGAAACTCGGATGAGACCGGATCTTGTCCTGCAAAAGCGCCGAAGCGGTCAGCTTCGGCCCCCGCTCGACGACTCTCACCCGCTTCGCAAATTGCGATAGGAACAGCCCCTCCTCGAGAGCCGAGTTTCCGCCGCCTACCACCATCACCTCGTCCGATCCCTTGTAGAACGGACCGTCGCACGTCGCGCAGAAGTGCACACCGGCACCGATCAGCTCCTCTTCACCGGGTATACCGAGGCGGCGGTAAGTCGAGCCGGTGGCGACAAGAACGGCGTGCGCCGCAATCTCCTGACCGTTCGCCAAGCGCACTACCAGATCGTCACTCGACGAGTCGCCGGTGACGCTTTGCACTCGTGCGGCGCTGACAAGCTCTACGTCGTAGCGACGGGCCTGGGTGACGAAGCGATCCATCAGCTCCCGCCCGCCGATACCTTCGGGAAAGCCGGGATAGTTGTCGATGCGCTCGGTCACTGCAGCGTTGCCGCCGAGGCCACCGGCGTCGATCACGACGCAATCGATGCCCTCCCTGGCAGCATAGATGGATGCGGCGATGCCGGCAGGTCCCCCCCCGATGACCACCACGTCGTAGGAATCGCGCTCGGCTTCGACGCGGATACCCAACTTCGCGGCCAGCTCCTCGTCGGAGGGTTCGAGCAGAACCGACCCATCCGAGAACACGATTGTCGGGATGGTGCGACCACCCGATTGGATCTCCTGAACCCTTGCTAGGCTCGCCGGATCGCTATCGACGTCCACCCAGTCGAAGCCGACGTTTCGTGCCCTGAGGAATGCCTTGGCTCGCCGGCAGTCAGGACACCAGGGGGCTCCATAGACGGTTATCTCGTTCACGTACGTAGCATGTCACAACCTGAATGACTATGAGCCGGCCGACGGCTCCGACGCCGGAATATCCGACGACGCTTCTTGTGGCGAACCGACTCGCACCTCGCCCGTTCGCTCGGACGTCTCCGGTGCCTCGGCTGACTGGAACCACGTTATCGGTAGCTCGGTGGTCGGCTCGTCGAAAAGCAGCCGCTCTTCTGGTCGCGGTCGCAGCACACTGTCGAAGAACGAGCGCATGGCGTCGTCGTCGCTAACATCCCGCCCGGCAGCCTCCGACAGGAACCACCGGTGCTCTAGGAACTGGTGATACGCCTCCGCTGGCTCTAGGCGGCCCTGGAGGTCCGATGGTATTGCCATGAGGAACGGCTCGAAACGCTCGGTGAGCCAACGATGTGCCGCTATCGCCTCGCTTACGGCCGATCGGCCTCCCCTCTCCAACTCGGCCTTGTAGAAGTCGAGGTCGTTGAGCAACCTCCGTGCCTGATTTTCCTGGACCGAAATACCGGTGAGGCGTGCAAGGCGGCGCCCGTGGTGGCCCTCCTCGACGACGAGAGGCCTGATACGGATGCGGTCTTTGCCGACCAGCGAGATCACCGAAAGCTCGCTCGCGTCGAAACCGAGAGTGTTAAGCCGACGGACCCGGTCCTCCAAGCGCCACAGCTCATCGGAGGAAAACTCCTCCTCGGAGGTTACTTCTGCCCACAGCGCCTCGTAGCGTTCCGCAAGCTGCAAAGCAACGTCGACCGGGTCGGTGTCGGTGCTCACCTTGCCACCAGCTACAAGGTCTGCCAGGCCGCCGGCCATGTTCTCGACGGCGATGTCCACGTCGTATCGCCGTTGGCCGTCCGAAAGCGTCGGGTGGTGCTCAGCTGTCTCGGCGTCGACGAGGTAAGCACGCAGCTCGCCGGCATCCCTGCGAAACAGAGCGTTCGCCAGCGAGAAGTCACCCCACCAAAAGCCCTCGAGGTGCAATTGGACGAGCAGCACGGCGGCAGCGTCGATAAGCCGCTGTTGGCTAGTCGACCAACCGTCACGGCGCAGCAGATACGTGTAGGGGAGCGCGTAGTCCAAAAAGCGTGTCACCACCGCACCGTCGAGAGGCTCGCCGGACTTGGTGCTGCGGTTGAGCACAACGCACGCGACGTCAACGACCGGCAACGACGAGTCGGCCATCTCCTTGAGCATGGCGTACTCTTTGAGCGCAAAGCGGTCGTCGAGCTCTTTTACGGCGAACACCCGGCCCTCCAACTCGACGAAGCGTACAATATGGCGCGACCGTCCCCTCGCCATGCGTACGAGGCGAGGGTCCTTCCACCGTCCGAGCGGTTTTGACCAGTCAAGGTCGACCAGGCCGGCGTACGAGCTCTGGCTGGCGATTTGCATTTCCATGGCGACCTACCTGTCTGGCGTTGGTGCTGCGGTGGGCGGCAGCGGCAGGTAACAGCTATATGACGGCCCCCTGTCCACGTCACGGAGATTACAGTCCCGGCAGTCGGCAAGTCGTCTGATCCGCGCTGTCCCTTCAAGATCGTGTACGGGTAGGGACCGTTGCTGGATCTCGAAGCATAGGTGAACGCGCGAAACTCGCTAGCTGGTAGGATCACGGTCGTCGCCGCTCGGGTGCAGGTCGCCTCCCCGGGCAGCGGGCCGGTTTGGACCGGCTGGGCAGAAAGCCCGATCACGTCAGCCGACCAATTAACCATGGAGAACATCATCACCTCGCTCAGTTTTGCCGGCTTCGGCCTTCCCGAAGCCCTGGTCAGAGCGCTCGCCGCTCAAAAGATCACTGATCCTTTCCCGATCCAAGCGGCGACATTGCCCGATGCTCTTAGCGGCGCCGACATTTGCGGGCGGGCGCCGACCGGCTCCGGTAAGACACTCGCCTTCGGCCTTCCGCTTCTAGCTGGGCTTGCCGGGATGAAGTCCGCTGCGCGTCCGGGACGGCCTCTCGCTCTCGTGCTCCTGCCGACGCGTGAGCTCGCCTCGCAGGTCGCGACCGTCTTGGCGGAGCTGGGCAGGTCCGTCGGAGCATCGGTCGGGGTAGCTTATGGCGGGGTCGGCTACGGTCCCCAGAGAGTCGCGCTGCGCCGCGGCATCGACCTGCTGATCGGATGCCCCGGGCGCCTCGAAGACCTTATCGCGCAGGGCGACCTCGACCTTTCCGACGTGCATTGGGCTGTCTTAGACGAAGCCGACCGGATGGCTGATATGGGTTTCCTCCCGTCCGTCAAACGCCTGCTCGACAAGATCAACCAGCAACGCCAAATGCTTCTCTTCTCGGCGACCCTCGACGGCGCCGTCGACGTCGTCGTCCGGCGTTACTTGCACAACCCCCGGATGATCGAGGCGGCTCCGAGCTCCGTCGACACCGGTGACGTCACCCACCTCTGGTGGCACACCGATCGTGACCGCCGCATCGGCCTCACGGCTGAACTCGTCGCCCGTCAAGCACCGGCGGTCGTGTTCTGTCGTACGCGTCACGGCGCCGACAGGCTGACCCGAAGGCTTCAAGCGGCCGGCGTGAAGGCGGCTGCGGTGCACGGGAGTCGTTCCCAGCCGCAGCGTGACCGGGCGTTAGCCGACTTCAGTCAGGGGCGAGTTGACGCCCTAGTTGCGACAGATGTGGCGGCCAGAGGAATACACGTCGACGGGGTGGCGTGCGTCGTCCATTTCGACCCGCCCGGCGACGCCAAGGACTACGTTCACCGCTCCGGGCGTACCGGACGGGCTGGTGCAGACGGCATCGTCGTGAGTCTTGTAACGAACGAAGTGGAAAAAGAGGTCAGACTTCTCCAGCGCAGTCTGGACGGCGACCACTCGACCACCTCGCCTGACATGTCCGCACTACCGACCATGCCGGAGCGGTCGCCCGCACCGGCGTCAGTCGAGTCGGAGCGAAGCCCCCGAAGCAGCTCCGGTGGCCGCGCTACCAAGCGCCCTCAGGGAGCATCCCGCAGGCGTCGAGGCGGCCCGGCCGCAGCGGGCAAAGCGACCGCAAAAGTCAACCGAGCAGGCGCGTAGGGTCGAAGCTACGCTCGCCCAAGACGATCCTCGACTGTACCTCTCTCGCCCCGAGGCGGCGCACGGTATCTACCAGGCGCTGCAGGTCGGCAGTTCCGCTACAGGCGATTCGGAGCTGGTAGTCGAACTCGCCGGTCGTGTGGATCGCGCCCAAAACCTGAGGGACAGCTTCGAGTGCCCTCTCGAAGTCCTCCCGGGAGACGTGCTCCTTGAGCTTGATATCGGTCAGTGCGTGCAGGGTGCATCCGACGCTCGCAAGGTTGAACTCGGCGTGATAGCCGCTGATCGTGGCGTTCTGGCGGAGCCGGCGAACCCGGTCGGCGGTGCTGTTGGCGCTCAACATGACGATCCGCGCAAGCTCCTGATAGGTCAGCCGGCCGTCGGCAACGAGCGCGCGGACCAACTGTCGATCGATGTCGTCCACGGATATATCGCCCTTTTTTCCAAAGAACCTCGATAGTCATGGTCATCGTAGCTTCACGCTCATAGGAGCGAGACATTCGAGGCCGATGATGGCCGATGATGGCATACGTGAACTTGCTATTCGTCGAGCTGTCT
This sequence comes from Actinomycetes bacterium, assembly GCA_021808425.1. The sequence goes on along the minus strand of JAKBBS010000005.1, from coordinate 13,738 downwards.
TTGGCGCCCACGTTGATATTGGTGAGCAGCCTCGTACAGCAGCGCTGGGGTCAACGCATCGGTGGCTTGATAGTCGGGCTTCCCCTGACCAGCCTCCCGCTCCTCATGCTTCTGAGTATGGCGCACGGAGCGCGGTTCTCAGCGGCGGCCGCTGATTCAAGCCTGGAGGCTTCTGTCGCTCAGGCTCTGCTCATCTGGGTCTACGTCGCCGTAGCGCGCCGGGCCGGATTGGCGGCGAGTCTCGTCGCCTCGGTTGGAGCCTTCGGCCTTGCGGTGGCTGTCCTTTATGCCACGCCGAAATGGTCGCCGCTATTGAGCCTTGCTGTCGGGGTCGCCGCCTATGTCGGCGCGCTTCGCTGGTGGCCCCGGGCCAATGTCGCTCGCCGCGCTACTGGCGGCCCGTCGGTACAGCCAAGCTCGCAGATTCGACTGCGTTACCGGTTGGCGATCAGGATGGTGATCGCAGCGCTCTTCGCTGCCTTCCTTACCGGGGTATCGGGAATCTTGGGATCGCAGCTTTCCGGACTGGTCAGCGCGTTTCCTGTCCTGACATTCGTGATGGGCGCACTGACCCACCGAGAGGGCGGTGAGGTCGACGTCGCGGACTTCCTTTACGGCGTCACGAGGGGATCCTTTGCGGTGGTCACCTCACTGTTCACCCTAGCAGTGACCCTGCCGAGCGGGGACCTCGTGAAGGCGTTCGGTCTTGCTACGCTCGCAGCGGTCGCCACGCAAGTGCTGAGCAGCGTCTCTCGCCGGTCGCGCTCGGCGAATCCGGTTATCGTCGAAGCGTGACGGAGAAGGGGGCGGGTTGAGCAGCGAGCGGCCGATCGAAGCGGGAATAACGAACCTGCGCGTCGAGATGTCCTACGGCGAGTACCTCCATCTGGATCAGCTTCTCGCGGCGCAGCACCCTTTGAGCCGGCCGGTCAACCATGACGAGCTGCTCTTCATCATCCAGCACCAGACCTCGGAGTTGTGGCTGAAGCTGGTGCTGCACGAATTGCTCTACGCCCGTAAATGTCTCATCGAGGATTCGGTGGGTCCCGCGCTCAAAGCCCTATCGAGGGTCAAACACGTCCAGCACCAGTTGAGCGAGCAGTGGTCGGTCCTTGCGACGCTCACCCCGACGGAGTACGCGCAGTTCCGGAGCCAGCTCGGGACGTCCTCCGGTTTCCAGTCGTGGCAGTACCGGGCGGTCGAATTCGTCCTCGGCAACAAGTCGGCGCAAATGGTGACGCTCTTCGACCACGACCGCAAGGCGCAGGAACTCCTTGCGGCGCTTCTCGGCGAACCGACTCTCTACGACGAGTTCCTTCGCTACCTGGCCAGGCGCGCCTACCCGATTCCAGACGCTGTGCTCGGTCGCGTCGTAACCGAGCCGTGGCGGCTCGTCCCCGACCTTGTAGGGGTCATGTCCGACCTTTACCGTGATCCGAAACGCGACTGGGAGGCCTACGAGATCTGCGAGGCACTCGTCGACGTGGAGGACAACTTCCAGTTGTGGCGTTTCCGCCACCTTTCGACGGTGCGCCGAACTATCGGCGATCAGACCGGGACCGGCGGCTCCAGCGGCATCGGGTTCCTGCGAGCCGCCCTCGACCTGAGCTTCTTCCCCGAGCTTTACGCTCTTCGAAGCGAGGTCGGGCACTGAGCGAGACCGTCACCGCCAACCTTGACGACGACCGATTTGCAGAGCGGGCCGCGCGCGCTGATGCGGAGGACCCGCTTCGTGGATGGCTGGAGCGTTTCGAGCCGCTGCCCCCCGACGTCGTCGCGTACCTGGACGGCAACTCGCTCGGGCGTGTCGCCAAAGGCGTCAACGAGGCGATGGCAAATTTCGTCGGCGAGCAGTGGGGTGGCCGTCTGATCCGCGGGTGGGACGAAAGCTGGATGAGCATGCCCGAAGCCCTGGGCGACCGGATAGGTGCGGCAGCCCTTGGAGCTGGCGCTGGGCAGGTGATAGTCGGAGAGTCGACGAGCGTGCTTGTCTACAAGTTGGCGAGGGCGGCGCTGGATGCGCGCCCCGGCAGACGCTCGATCATAGTCGATACCGACAATTTCCCGACCGACCGCTACCTACTCGAGGGAATCGCAGCAGAGCGTGGGTGCACGCTGCGCTGGGTGGAGACAGACCCGGGCGCAGGCTTGACCCCCGATCAGGTTGCCGGAGCTGTCGACGGCGACGTGGCACTGGTAGTCGCCAGCCATGTCTCCTACCGCTCCGCGTGGATAGCGGATGCAGCCGCCCTCACGGCGATAGCGCACCGGGCCGGCGCCCTGGTGCTATGGGATGTCAGCCACTCGGTGGGATCGGTGCCGATATGTCTCGACGACTGGGACGTCGATCTCGCGGCCGGCTGCACCTACAAGTACCTAAACGGCGGTCCCGGGTCCCCGGCGTTCGCCTACGTGCGGCGGGCGCATCAGGGATCGTTTCGCCAGCCGATCTGGGGTTGGCTCGGAAGCGTCGAGCCGTTTGCCATGGGCGCAGGCTACGAGCCGACTGCGGGCATGAGATCGCTGCTGAGCGGCACGCCGCATGTGCTGTCGATGGTGGCACTCGGGGTCGCGTTAGGCCATCTCGAGGAGGCGGGGATCGAAGCGGTGAGAAGAAAGTCGGTTGCTCTCACTACTTTTGCCTTGGAGTTGGCGGACGCATGGCTCGTGCCCGAGGGGGTGGCGGTAGCGTCGCCGCGTGATCCCGATCGACGCGGAGGCCACGTGACACTTCGACGCCCTGACTTCCGGGCTGTCAACGAGCGCCTCTGGAAGCGTGGAGTGATCCCCGACTTCCGATCCCCCGACGGGATCAGGATAGGGCTGGCGCCGCTCAGCACCAGCTTCGCCGAGGTTTACCGAGGCCTGGCGGCGCTACGCTCTGAGCTTTAAAATTAGGCGGGTTTCGGTGCTGCGAGCCACGTGCATATCGTGGACCTGGACCGCTCGATGGAGGTAAGTCGTGTCTCATGTGGCCGGTGCCACGCGAAGGCGGTACACGATGAACGTCGGCACAGCGTCCAGCTCGGTCAGTTCTTCAGGGAAGCGTTCGATGGCCGCCCTCGATGGCCGCGCTTCGACGACCCGGTCTACAGCGAATCCGGCGCTCGCGAACGCGTCGACCGTTGCCGATAAGGGTCTGCGCCAGAAGTGTTGGGTGACTTGGACGTCGGCTTTCTGCCAGGTGTCACTGACGAGCTCGGTGTCGAAGTACCTACCGTGCTGCGAAGCTAGGGGCGCAGCGAACGGGTGGTCGAGCGAGAGGACTACCCAACCATCGGGTCGGAGGATCCGGGCGAACGATTCGAGGGCGACGGACCAATCGCGCAGGTAGTGCAAGGCGAGTGAGCAGGTGACCCCGTCGACTGAATCTGGGACAAGCGGCAGAGGAGAGGCCAGGTCGGCGACGAAGAAGCTGCCCCGGTCCGAGTCGGAGCAGCGGTGCTTGGCTTGGGTTACCATTGCGCCGCTGAGATCCAGGCCGATCACACTCGCCCCCTGGGCCAGGAGCCATTCGGCTTGGGCACCCGAGCCGCATCCCGCGTCCAAGATGGTGGCGCCTCGCAAGCAAGGCGGCACGAGTGATCGAAGGGCCGGTCGTTCGAGGTGACCGTTCCACGGGCCGTCATCGGTGGTCTCGGCCCAGACCCCTGCGAGCCGATCGTAGGCTTCTCGTGTACGGAGGCGATGCTCGGCGAGGTCGATCGGAGTGTCGCCGGTCATGTCTATTGGCATAGCAGGTACGCGCAGTTGCGTGACGTGTCGACGACGTTGATTCTCATGTTGAAGCGAGGTTGGCGGCCGCTATGGTTTGCGTGTCGCATCGAAGGGAGATCGCAGCGGAGTGGCCGACTTTGACAGGAGAAGCTCGCTTTACGATTCCTACGAGAACGCAGCGGTAATCATTTCAGGTATCGGGACCGCCCATCTCGGCGACCCGACGCCGTGCCCCAAGTACGACGTGGCTGCTCTTATCGACCACCTTGTCGAGGCGGGTCGTCGTGCGGCTGCGCTCGGCCGGGGGGAGTCTCCTCCGCCGGGAGATGTGTCGCCTCACGTCGAGCTCTCCGACGCGCCCGGTGAGTTGCGGCGTGTAGCGGGAGAGGCGAATGAGGCGTGGGCGGACGACTCGGGGTTGGCGTCGTCATTCAGCATGCCGTGGGGTGAGGTGTACACAGGTGCGACCCTGGTGGACATGTACTTGGCGGAGCTGGCGGCACACGCCTGGGACTTGGCCAAAGCCACGGGGCAGATCCATAGATTGGACGCGTCGCTCGCCTTGCCGGCGCTCGAGGGGGCTCGGGCGATGATCAAACCGCAGTACCGGGACATGGTCGAACCCGGAGCGCCGTTCGGGCCGGAGGTGAAGCCACGTGCCGACGCCGACGACTGGGAACACCTTGTCGCTTTCATGGGACGTGACCCCTTGGCATCGCTCGGGGACAGCTAGAACGTGGAGCCTCCCGATGCACTGGACCGTCGGTGCGGTTGCGATCCGCCGCCGGGGTCAAGACCTTGTGCTGACTTTTCTTCCCGGTCCCTCCTCCTCGTCGAGATGACAGACTGTGCGTATACTTGTACAGTTGTCGTGCAATTACACGCACAGTCTTTTTTCGGGACCGACGATGTCGTGCGGCGCTGCCGCCCCCGTCCAGGCCGGCCCGGCCCAGCGCCACGATCCCGGAGGGTCCGCCCAGTCGATCGAAACGATCGCGCCGGGGACGTCCCTCGGGCGGAGGTGGGTGCCGGCGACTTGGAATATCGCCATGTAACCAGTGTCGCCCCCGCGCCGCTCTAGGTAGCGGCCGGCCGTTGTGCCCTCTCGGACCGGCGAGACGACCTCGACGAAGGTGTCACCTGCGGTGAAGACGGCGTTCTGCAGGCCGAAACTCCCCCACGCCCGGGTCCTGGAAAGGTTCCGTCCAGCCGAAAGCCTCCCCCAAGGCGCCAGCGACGGGTTGCAGCTACCGGACGGCGAGGGCCACCTGGCGAAGGCGCGGCACCATTCCCCGAGCCTTCGGCGTCCCGGCGGACGGCGATGGCTAGAGGTCATTTTGATGCCCGACAAGCTTCCTTGGCGGCTCGAGCGGGAATTGGATTTATACGAAACGTCGTGAATCCAATCGCCCCGAGCAGGTTTGAGACCATCCGGTGGAGCGTCAGCGGACTGTCTATTGCTCGCAGGTATCGGCTCATTTCGCCGCACGACAATGCGGCTCGCGCTGCTTCAACTTGCGCCTGGTCAGGTTGGGGAACAGGTGCGTTTACCGTCGGTCTCACAGGCAGAACGTAGTCCTCAGACGCAGGAAGAAAACGTGCGTCCATCCAGACGATCGGCGCCTCTTGGGAGTGGCCGGGCCTTATCCGGTAGAGCTCGCGTAGGTGGCTGCCGACCGGATTCGAAAGCGATAGCTCATCGTAGATGTAGACATTTGGTCCGGCCGCCGGGCCGGCAAGTCCGACGTTAGCAACAGGAGCAATGACTACTTCGGGCAAAATCCTAGGCACCAAAGCCTGCACGGAGGCGTTTCCTTGCTGACCGCTGAGCAGCAATATTGCCTGAGAGGCGGGTACTGGCGTGCGTGCCGCCCTGTTCAGCGTTATTCCCACCTGCTCGAAGGTTCCGAGCGTGAACTCGTCGGGCGTCACCGGGTGCGGATTGGAGGACTGGTTGATGTACCAGGCCCGCTCATTGGCGATGCCATTGATGATCGTCGACCGTTGCGGGTAGTGGAGTAAGGCGATTGCAGTTACCGACCAGCAGCAGGCGACGCTCGCCAGAGATATCTGGGCGGCTGTTCGTAGCGACACCCAGAACGTAAGACCGATACCGAAGACGGCCGGTAGGAGCATCCGGGCATGCATGAAGTCACCGCCCACCCTCACCACGTAGCCACCGTCTATTAGTGCGCCGATTAGCGGTGCGGCCACCACGAGCGTGAGACGGTATTGTCTATCCGCGGCTAGGCGGCCGATTCGACGGACCAACACCACTGCGGCGAGGCACAGCGGTATCCAAAGTAGGTAGGGGTCGATCATATCTCTGAGGTAGAGCAATCCCTGACTCCACCATGACGACGCCGCCGTCTTGGCCAAGGCGGTGTTGGGAACGACCATCGCGAAATACGCCATCCGCCACAACTGGTATAGCAGGGGAAGTGCACCTGCAACGGACAAAATGCTCGCAGCTCGACCCCAGGCAGCACTACGTGTCGTCGTAGTCGTAGTCGATACTGCTATGAGGCCAGCTAGGAATGGCAGGCTGAACAAAATGAGGTCGGGCCGGATCAGGAGACCCAGGCCCATTACTAGGGAAGTTGTCACGAGCGCCCGAGTCGAGGTGCGCCGACCGTTAGTGTGAGATACCAGCAGGAGGTACGAGCCGCCCATCCAGGCGAAAATGAGTCCGGTTTCCAACCCTGACGTGGAAAAATCCCACGCAGCATCTATCGAGCAGAACATCAGCATCCCGAGTGGAACGACGAGCCGAGGACGCTGTCCTTCGACCGCGTGTGAGCGGGGTTCAACTGCCAAGCTGAGAAGCTGGCCTGCTCGTCCGCCCCACCAGACGCCAGCGATAGAGAACGACAAGCCGAGAAGCACCGCCCACCACTGGACCGGGAGGAACGCCAGCCAGTGGAATGCAGCAAGGATGCCGACCCACAGCGGATCGGTGTAAACCTCGACGCGCTCGCCTCTGTTGTACACGGGCCCGGAGCCACTCACGAGGTTCGAAACCACACGGAAATCGATGTATGCGTCGTCGGCAACCCAGCGGCGAGACCAACCCTCGAAGAGGATGACAATCGCAGGCACGGCGACCAGCAACCTGCTGAAACGTGTGAATCGTGATGGAAGCTGTTCACTACCCGCCCGGACGCTCCGACGATCGAGAGCGGCGGCGGCAGGCGTCACCTAGCGTTCTTCGGATTTCTCGTCAGTTACCTTGATGGCTGAACAACATGTAGGGGAGTCTCTTTGGGCACCCAAGCCTGAAATGGAGGGCAGGTCGTCCAGGGTAGGGAGACGGCTGGATTTGTCAGCTGAGGTAGGCGGAACTGGTGAGCCATCTGGGCGTCGTTGTACATGCAGCCTATGACCAGGACTTTCTGGCGGAGAGGGTGGGATTTGAACCCACGGAGGGTTTCCCCTCACACGATTTCCAATCGTGCCGATTCGGCCGCTCTCGCACCCCTCCAGGTGTTAGCTTCCCGCTAGACTAACGTGTCTGGAGCAGAACGGGCGCCGGGTGCGGCGGTCGGGTCCTGCGCAACGTCGCACCGTGAACCGAGTCAGGGCCTGACGGCAGCAGCTCTCAGCGGAATGCCTCGTGTGCCGCAGATCGCCTGACCGTCGCACCGGGCGTCCGACTGCTACCGGGCTTTGAAGGATGCCTTCGCCTTGGGCGGTCCGCTCGGACGACCGGGTTGCGCTGTACCTTCTAGGCTCAACGTCGTGGCTGATGCAGAGGTTCCATATCAGGCGCTCTATCGGCGGTTCCGGCCACAGCGTTTCGTGGACGTCGTCGGCCAGGAGCACGTGACAAGGGTGCTTCGAGCGGCGGTGCGAGACTCGAAGGTCGCGCACGCCTACCTTTTCAGCGGTCCGCGGGGCACAGGCAAGACGAGCACGGCTCGGATCCTGGCGATGGCCCTCAATTGCGAAAACCCGCAGGAGGGGGAGCCCTGCGGGACATGTGAGTCCTGTAAGGCTGTCCGCTCCGGCTCGTCGCTGGACGTGCAGGAGCTCGACTCGGCTACAAACAGGGGTATCGACGAGATGCGGGACCTGCTCTCGAGGGTGGCCCTCGGCAGCCCCGGAAGGTGGAAGGTTTACATCGTCGACGAAGTGCATCAGATCACATCTGCTGCGGCGAGTGCCCTACTCAAGACTCTCGAGGAGCCGCCGGCGCACGTGATCTTCGTCCTTGCGACCACGGACCCCCAAAAAGTCCTCGACACGATCCGCAGCCGCACCCAGCACTTCGAGTTCCACCTGCTCGGCTCCGACGCGCTGGCGGCGCTCGTAACCGATGTGGCTTCGCGGGCGGGCATGGACGTCGACCAGGAAGCAGTCGAGGTCGTAGTGAGGCGAGGTCACGGATCAGCTCGCGACGCACTGTCGGTACTGGACCAGGTCGCAGCCGCAGGGGGAATCGAAACTGACTCGCGATCAGTCGGCGACGTTGTAGCGGCTATGGCCGAGCGGGATCCCGCCGGGGTACTTTCCAAGGTTGCGGAGGCCGCCCAGTCCGGCTTGGACGTGCGCCGTCTTGGAAGCGAGCTTCTCGAATACCTGAGGAACGGGTTTCTGGCGACGAGGGCCCCCAAGCTCGTCCAGCTGGCACCCAGCGAGCTGGCCGAGGTGGAGGGTCACGCCCGAACCCTCGGGCCTGCCGGACTAGTGCGGGCTATGGACGTGATCGGGGCGGCGATGATCGACATGCGCGACTCGCCCGACCCACGAGTCACGCTGGAAGTCGCCCTGGTCCGCCTCAGCGCAACGGACCTCGACGAGAGCAAGGCGGCGCTGGTGGAGCGCATCGAACGACTCGAGCGGCTAGTTCATGGAGGCGGCAGCAGTCCGAATAGCAACGTACAGAGTGGCATCGCGCCGAG
>JAKBBS010000005.1:0-5020 GCA_021808425.1 Actinomycetes bacterium | reverse complement strand
GAGTGGCATCGCGCCGAGTGGTAGCGAGCGGCACGGGCCGGATCCGATGCGGCGAGACGCCTCGGCAGGTCGTGCAGCTCAAACGCCAGTCGAAGTCGGACGCCAACGGATGCCGCCAACACCACCGCCACCGCCGCCACCACCGCAGCGAGTCGCCGGACCGCGTCCCGCCGCTGGCGCGCCCACGGCACCGACGAGGGAAGAAATGACGCTTGCTTGGGGAGATACGATCCTGGCGGGATTGCGCCCCGCCGTGAAGGTATACGTGGCGACCGGACGTTTTCTCGCGAGCGAGGGAGGAAGCGTGCTGTTGGCGGTGCCCGATCGGGGCCTGCTCGCCCGCGCCGAGGCCAACCGCTCGGAGATCGAGGCCGCTATGACAGCGCACTTCGGCAGACGAGTTGATCTCAAGCTCGTCATCGACCCCGATCTCGGCAGCACGCAGGGAGGTAGTTCGTCGACTGTGAAGCTGGCGAGCGATGACGGCGAGGACTATTCGGAAGTCTTCGATCCGTCAGAGTTGGTGGACGCACCCGGAGCGCTAACCTCGCCTGAGCAGCGCCTTTTGGAGGCGTTCCCTGGTGCCGAGGAGGTTGAGCTATGAGTGCGGACGAAGGTGCGCCGTTCGATATCGGGCAGCTGATGGGCCAACTCGGACGGATGCAGCAGAACCTCGCCGAAGCGCAGGAGGCGACAGCGGCCGAGGTCGTCGAAGGGACCGCCGGCGGAGGGGCTGTGAAAGTTCGCCTGACCGGCGCGTTCGAGTTCCAGTCTGTAACGATCGACCCGTCGGTCGTAGACCCTGGCGACGTCGACATGCTTCAGGATCTCGTTCTCGTCGCTGTACGCGACGGGGTCGAGAAGGCCGGGGCTTTGGCCAGCGATGCTCTTAGCTCCGCTGGGTTCGGGGGAATGCCGGGCCTCGGCGGCCTACCAGGGATCGGAGATCTCGGCGACCTGCTCGGTCCCGGCTGACGGTGGAGTGACGCTGTAGGCTTGCAACCCGGATGTACAGCGCTGCCGTCCAAGACCTGATCGACGAACTCGGACGTTTGCCTGGAATCGGACCGAAGTCCGCACAAAGGATCGCTTTTCACTTGCTCTCCGTCTCGCGAGACGACGCGATACGCTTGGCGCGCAGCATCACCGTCGCGAAGGAGCGGGTCTCGTGGTGCCGACGCTGCTTCAACATCGCCGAATCTGCCAGCACATCGGCCGCCCCTCTGGCAGTAGTAGCTCAAGCCGGCGGCGACGGGGGCTCCATGGTCGACGGTGAGGTGGAGGCGGAACAGATCCTATGTGAAATATGTAGGGACAGCCGTCGCGACCCGAGGGTCATATGCGTTGTCGAGGAGTCCCGTGACGTGGTCGCGATGGAAAAGACCCGTGAATACCGTGGGCTCTACCACGTACTCGGAGGCGCAATCAGTCCTATCGACGGAATAGGGCCAGACAAGCTGAGGGTCCGCGAGTTCATCGCAAGGCTCGGCACCGAGTCCGTCGAGGAGGTGATCCTGGCTACCAACCCGAATATCGAGGGGGAGGCGACCGCCCTCTATCTGATGAAGCTTCTGGAACATCTGTCGTTGAAAGTGACCCAGCTGGCTAGCGGGCTGCCGGTCGGTGGCGACCTCGAATACGCCGACGAGCTCACGCTCGGGCGGGCCCTCGAGGGTCGCCGTACAATAGGTGGCTGAAGAGCTCAAGATGAAGATAGTCCTAATGGGCTTCATGGGAGCCGGCAAGACGACGGTCGGTCAGCTGGTGGCAGAAAAGCTCAGCATGCCTTTCATAGATGTCGATCGTTACATCGAAAAAGACACGGGTCGCGCCGTGCGAGAAATCTTCGCCGCTGACGGCGAGGCCGAGTTTCGCCGTTTGGAGCATGAGGCAGTCGTGGAGTTGCTCGCCGGCCCCGAAGCTGTGATAGCACTCGGAGGGGGCGCCGTCGAGCATGAAGGAACTCGCAAGGAGTTGCGAAACTGCACCGCTATCCACTTGGAAGTCAGCTACGAGGAAGCGCTGAGGCGGATAGGTACCGACGACCTGCGGCCGATGGTCGCTCGCTCTGACATTGAAGATGTCTACCGGCGCCGACTGCCCGACTACCGCTCGGCTGCCCGTATATCAGTTGCCACAGACGGTCGGGCTCCCGAAGACGTCGTTGCACAGATCCTCGAACTTGGGCGCAACGGGGGCTTAGGTTGGGGTTGGCCGGTAAAGTAGCTGACACGATGACGACGGTTCTTCTTCTGAATGGGCCCAACCTCGACCTCCTAGGCAAGCGGGACCCTGGTGTGTACGGTAGTAGCACCCTGGCCGACGTCGAACTGTCAGCTAGAAGAGTCGGCAGCGAGCTCGGCGTACAGGTCGAGACAGCACAGACCAACAATGAAGGCGGCATGGTCGACGAGATCCACAGAGCTGGCGCGCTAGACGGGTTGATCATCAACCCCGGAGCGTACGGCCACTACAGCTACGCCATTCGGGATGCGATCGAGGCTATCGACGTCCCTTGCATCGAGGTGCACATCTCTAATATCCATGCCCGCGAGGAGTTTCGCCACACCTCGGTGATTTCTCCCGTCGTCAAGGGTGTCATCTGCGGCCTCGGAGTACACGGCTACGAGCTTGCGCTTCGTGCGCTGGCAGTCCTTATTGGATAAGTGGGCTGCTGGGTCACTCGGGTCTGCCGTGGCGTCACGGGACCTTCCGGCGTTGACAGAAGGGGCGGGCAAATGTAGCTTCGTCGAGGAGGTAGGCGACCATGGCGACAGTACTGGTTCATATAAGAGTGCGGGCCGGGGCGGAGCAAGAATTCGAGCGGCTTTCGAGGTCGTTGTATCTCCAGACCCATCGAGACGAACCGAACGTACGCCGCTACGAATATTGGCGCGGCGCGGAGCCCGGCCTGTATTACACGCTTATCTCTTACGATAATTTTGATGGTTTTCTGGCTCACCAGACGAGCGCTCATCACGAGGCTGCGTCGCCGGAGTTGGGGAAAGTGATCGAGACCCTGGAGCTGGAGTGGGTGGACCCGATTGCCGAGGCGTCACCGCTGACCCCGAGCGACATGTCTTCACTCCGTGACGACGCAAGCGAGCTCGCAGCGCGCTACCACAAGCGCTTTGCAATCGACGTCAAGGATTGGTGGCTGGAGTTGCGCCGGAGCTAATGCCGGAACCTGGACCGACCTCCCAATGGGGCCAGCCTCAGGCGATACTTGACCGGCCCGTCCCAGCGGACAGCGGGTTGGAGGACTTGCGCACTCGAATGTTCAGCTTGAGCGTGCCGAGCATGATCCCCGGTTGGTGCATCCAATCGTTGCCGTCGCCGTAGTCGATCGAATCGAGCCTGTCGAGCAACACACCCCAGGCGATCTGTTGCTCGAGGCGCGATATGGTGGCACCCGGGCAGACTCGCGGGCCGGTCGAGAAGGTCACGTGCCGGCCGATGCCCTTGCGATCTAGGTCGAGGTCGAAAGGACACGGGAATTCGTCACGGTCGACGTTGGCCGCAGCGAAACGGAGGTGGAGCAAGGAGCCCGCCGGTACAGGGACTCCCTGGAATGTCTCGTCGCGGGTAGTCATTCGGGTCGACAGGCCGTGAGTGGGCGCCCTAAGGCGTAGAGCTTCTTCGGTGAACGAGCGCAGCTTGGTGCGGTCGGTTCGAAGCTGTTCGAAAATGCCGGGATCCTCGCAGAGCAGCTGTGCCTGCTCTGCGAGGGCGTACTGGGTGGTCTCCAGCCCGCCGAGGATCATCGCGTGGACAATTCCGGCGATCTCGATGTCGGTGAGCTTCCGGCCGAGCGCCTCGTAGGTGACGTCGCAGAGAAAGCTGATCATGTCGTCGTGCGGGTCCGCCCGCTTCGCCACGACGTGTTCGTATATGTAGTCCTGGAAGCCTTCAAGGCGCCGGCCCATCTCGTGCGCCTGTTCCGATGTCAATTCGTGCCTGAGTCCTGATCCGTGCACGAACGGCATGACCAAAGCATCTCCCCAATCGGCGAGCAGCGCGACGTCTTGTTGGGGAAAGCCGAGGATGTCGACCATGACACGTTGTGGTAACGGACGGGCGAATCGAGAGATGAACTCTACCTGATCGTCGTCAATCCACTCGTCGAGCAGCTCGTTGGCGTGGCGCGTGATCATCTCCCGATGTCGAAGCGCTCCGACGCCCACCCAGGGATCCGTCAGCTCCCGTCGATGCTGGAAGTACAGCTCCTGTGTGGGGCGCAGGGACACCATAGACGCTTGCATCAAGTTGCGTGTCACGCCATACGCTTCCTCAGGCGTCAGTCCCCTATCGGCGAGCTCCCGTACACGCATCGTCGAAACGACCTGGAAGCGGGACGGATCCCTGACAACCGTGGTGACGTCGTCGTGGCGGGTCAACACGAACGCGTCGGATCCGGCGCTGATGCCGCCGCCCTCGATCCGACAAACCGGTTCGCTGTGGTGGAGGATCTCGTATGCCTCGTACCAGTGTTCCTGGCTTCCGTCGGCGAACAGGTCGACGTCTTCCACGCTGACGGGGCAGCGCATGCGGCTCAAATCGTGGTTGACGTGGCGAACGTTCGTTGTCATCTTCGTGTGTCCCCTCCTCTTTGGGGCTGACGGTAGCCCTATCCGGCCCTGACGACTAGGGCGTCGCCTTGCCCGCCGCCACCGCACAAAGCGGCGACGCCTAGGCCACCGCCTCGCCGGCGAAGCTCGTGAAGCAAGGTGAGCGCTAGCCGGTTCCCTGACGCCCCTATCGGATGTCCGAGGGCGATTGCGCCGCCGTTCGGGTTCACCGACTCGTGGCTAAGGCCGAGGTCGTCCATGGACGCGATCGCAACAGCGGCGAAGGCTTCATTGAACTCGAAGATGTCCACATTTGACACTCCGAATCCCGCTTTCGCGAGCGCCTTTGCCGCCGAGCGCGACGGCTGTGTCATCAGGCAGGTGTCGGGGCCTGCGACCATGCCGTAGCTCACCACCCGGCCGAGCGGGTCCACGCCGCAGCGGCGGGCCGC
>JAKBBS010000134.1 GCA_021808425.1 Actinomycetes bacterium | reverse complement strand
ACCGAAGACGTCGACGCCGACGGCGCGGTGACTGTCGTGTCGCAAAACGGGACTGCCCGGCTCGTTGACACTGCCGAGCGTCTCCAACTACGCCTTGCACTCGAAGGGGGACACAGCATGCTCGGCGACGCCCAATGGCAGCCGTACCGGATGTTGAAACTCACCCCGTGCGGGATCGTGATCCACGGCGATTCCTACTGGGCGCGCGGCACACCACTGCGACTAGTGCTCGTAGGCGTGCTGCCCCGCTGGATGGACAGCCCACACGGCAGAGCAGCCGTCGAAGCTCTCATAGCCCGACGCCGACCGAGCAGCCCTAACCATCCGGCGAAGCCGTGCGGCGCCGCGTACTGCGAGCAAGGATGACCGACGACGAAGCCCGAGACGTCGCCGACGCCGTCTCGCTCTGCGAAGACCCTTGGCCGCTGACGTACATAGCCGCAGCACTCTCCCGCAGCTTCGCGCAGTTCGACTGGCCTGCCTTGAACGGCTACCTCGGGCGGACTCTGGCCGAGGAACTGACCGTCCCCGACGACAGCTGGCTAACGGACCGCGGCGGCGACCCCTACTGCGACCTCCGTCCGCTGCTCGGCCTACACCTCGCCAGCGACCCGCCCCGGCGCCTCGCAACCGACGAACAGCTCAAACCGTGGGCCGCAGGAGGAAGATACAAGACGACACCGGAAGGGCGATAAACGGCGCCGCGACCGGCCCGTGTGCGGTATGTCGGGGTCAATGCGGGCGCGCTTGGTAGCGCGATAGGACTGAGCGGGCGACGTCGGTTGGGAGGTTTTTGTCGCCGAGGCCTGGGTCGATGTCTTTGATGCGGACGCTGGGCCCGAGTAGTAGCAGCAGCCCGTGCCACCACGGGACGTCCTCGGGCCACACCCGGATCGTGGCGGTGACGACGCCAGCTGTTTCGCAGGTGTGGAGCACCCGTCCGGATTGGTCGTCGCTCAGCCACCAGCCGGCGTCTTCGTCGACGGTGAAGGTCACCTCGGGCGGCGTGGCTGCTGGTGAGACGATGGTGCCTTGGGCGGTGCTGACGGCGTCGGGTGGATCGACCGAGACGACGTCGACGAGGTAGAACTCGATGGCGCGGGCGGTCGGGATCTCCGTGGCATCTACCATCCAGGTGCCGCGGGTGTGGCGAAGGACGGTGGGTTGAACATGGAACCGACCGGCAGCAGTCGTCACGATTACGTCCTGACCTCGTTCTGCGGCGGCCCGCAGCGGCTCGGCCACGTCGTCGCACCAGACACCCCTTTCGTGGCGGAAGTGGTCCGCGCCGGGACCGATCCGTTTCCTCACGGCCCGGGCGGCTAGTCGCAGGTCTCGGGATATCAATCGACGGGGAAGCGCTGTCCAGGTAGCCAGGGCGGCAAGAAGACCGAATCGCTCACCGCCTGACAGATCTGGCGTGTATCGAAGCCGCCGGTCTGCGTCTACGAGGGTGGCCGTGTTGCCCCGGAAATCTGCGGTGATTGCAAAGCTGGGGGGATCGGCCTCGACGTAGCTGAAGGCGTTGAGGTCCTGCTGTAGCGCCTTGGGATCGAGAAGGTATCTGTCGGCGAGCCGAGAGATTGACACGGGAGTGCCGAGTGGCATGGCGGCGAGAGCCGCGGCGACCTGTCCGAATCGGCGGTCGCCTGGTGCGGGGCGGCGGGCGGCGCTCATGAGCAGACCACTGCATTAGAGGTGATGTAGCTCTGCAACTGGGAGGCGATCCAGTGTCGAAGTTGGAGAGGCTCGAGGATTTCAGCCCGCTCGGCGAAGGCGAGCACAGCTCGGAAGAGACGGCCGGGGTCTTTGTAACTGATCCGAAGCTTGACCGAGCCGTCCGGGCCGGCGTCGATGACGGCTTGGGGAAAGCGGGCGATTGCGGCCCGGGCTACGACGGCATCGAAAACCACTAGCGCTTCGCGCGCCGGGCTGCTGGTCTCGGCGAACATCCAAGGGAGCAAAGGCGGACGCTGAGCGGGTTGTCGGCGTGCTTTAAAGGTCCGGCCGAGGGTCACCGTTCCTTCGATACGGTCGGTGCGGAACACCCGCTCGGCCTCCCCGGAAACAGCGGCGGTGAGGTACACCCACCCGTTTGCGAGGGTCAAGGCGAGCGGTTCGACGTTCTCTAACCGACGGTCATGGTAGGTGAAGGTGATCAGTCGCTGGTAGAACAGGGCGTCCGCGAGTTGGCAGATCACGTCGTCGACGAGCTTGCTCTCGGCGACGACTTTGGCTGGTATCGCCGCCTGGCCGTCGGCGCTGCGCGCTATCCTGCCCCCGAGCTTCGCCAGGGCGGACGCGAAGCCTTCGACGCTTGCAGCTTCGACCGTGGTGAGAGCGGTGAGGGTGGCAACGTCAAGCGGGGGCGCGTCTGCGGTGCGGACGGCATAACTGCAATGCCCGTCGACGCGTTCGTCGCTATCCAAGGCTATCCCGGCACTTCGGAGGCGGTCGAGGTCGCGGTAAAGCATCTTTTTTCCGGCAGAGTCTGGAGGGTAGATGTGCTTGAGATCCTCGCGGACCTGCAGGGCCGTTCGGCGGAGCGGAGGTTCCGGGTGGCCCCACGAGACGCGGTGAGCGTCAGCCAGATATGTGTAGAGAACGTAGAGCCGCTCCTGGGGGTTAATGGTCATGCCGGTTCCTTTTAGCGCCGCTCGACGTCGATAGGGAAGACGACGATACGACGAGGGTGTGACCGTCAAGCCCGGTTCGCTGCCTCAGCGGCGCTGCGGCTTCTGGATCTTCTGGAACTACCTCTATTACCGCTGTTGGGACCCGGAAAGTCGGGCCGCCGCCGGGACCGACCCCCGACACGAGGACCATGGGCTCTCCCGGCGCGAGGTTGAGCAGGCACGACAGGGGTACGGACCGGGAGTCACGGCAGAGCGAGGAGCGTTTCGTGCGCCTGCGCGGACTATCGCCCGCGGGCACGAGCCGCCGTGCCGATCGTTCGTCAAGGTCGACGATGTAGAAGCTCGACTCGGGGCTGGCCCGCCATGTGCCCTTAGCGCAACGGGCGGCGACGGGGGGTTGTGCGGCCTCCGGGAATTTTGGCAAGTAGTTGGGCATGTCCATCCTGCAATTGACTACTACCCGCCTGGGACACGCGTCGGGACCGAGTCAACGAAAAAGTGCGACGTGTAGCATCCAGTCCTGGCCGTCACGGGGCTCGGTGCGTTGCGGCGATCGCAGGTCTGCGCCGCGCCGCGTTCGCCGACTGGACTAACAGGTGTCTATGGCGCACTCGTGAGCCAGTCCCTTACGACGGCGGTGGCCTCGAGGTCGTCGGCGTTGTAGGCGATGACCCGCTGTCGTAATGCTTCGGCGGCGGCGTCGCCGGAAAGCGACGCCCGGAACCACTGCACGCACTGGAGGCCTCCGGGGTCCTCGTCGCGCCAGGAGAACCCCGCGTGCGCGGCGATCTTCTTCAAGCCGAGTCCGTCGACCCCGAAGAAGTTGGCCCTGACGTGCGTCAGCAGGTCCACGAAGCAGCGTTCGATCACCGCTTCGACCGCGACGGCATCGATACGTCCCGCAGCGGCCGCAGCGCGCAGCAGTCGGGTTTCGGGGTCGTGGTAGTGGTAGACGGCGAGGCTGCGTTGGGTTGCTTCGGCCTCGACGACCTGCCGGTCGAGCCAGTCCCACATCGAAAATGTCGCGGCGGTAAGCTCCCCGGCGGTCGGGTCGGACCAGTCCGCGAAGGCACGGAAGGTTATCTCGCCGCTTCGGCGGTCGTGGCGGCGGGCGCCCCAGAGAAACACCTGGTCTTTGTAGTTGGCGTCTCGGTCGAACTCGGCGTCGAGGTCTATCTCGATATCGGCGCGCTGCACCGCGATCGGCCCGCGGGTGGTGCGTTCGACGCGGACGTTTCTGCGGGTGAGCTCGGCGCAGTGCGCCGCCCCGGCCAGCCGCGACCTCCACTGGGTGCGGTGGCTGACCTTGCCCCGGTAGTCGGCGAGGTGTTCCCAGTTACCCGGTCCTCCGGCTGTGGTGTGAAGCCGGGCGAGATCATCGAGGCTAGCGATCCCGCAGGCGCGAAGGGCTGTCCACTCTCGCCGGTCGAGCCGGCCGACCGCGTATGAGGGGTCTCGCACCAGCGCCGGTGTGCACACCTCGATCCACGGGCACCGGTCGCATTCCGGCTGCCATATCGGCTCGATCAGCGCAACAGATTCCGGGCCGCTGGCGGCGTCGGCGACCCGGAGACGGAAACCGAACTCGTGGTCGTAGCGGACCATGGCGCTTCGGACCTTCCAGCCGCGAGGGTCTGACGCGGAGTACGTCCGGAATCTGGGAAAATCGAGGTCGACCCAGACGCAGCCGACGGTCCCGTCGCCGCCTAACGTGTCGGTCCCGACCAGGGCGGTCCAGCGGTCGCCGGGGGCCGCGAAACCGCAAGCTTCGAGCATCCGCTGATAGTGGGCGCATTGAAGCACGTCAGCTTCTCGGTCGGCTTTGAGAGCTGTGGTGGAGTCGTAACTCATCGACGAGGGTCTGGGGGCGTTGAGCGACCCGGTCCACTCTCCATGGCCGCAGGCGAGGAAGGTGTGGCCTTTGATCTCGCCCACCCGGTAGCCGGCGCGGCCGTCGGACCGGTCTTCGCAGCGCACGAGGAGGTCCGGCTTGCCTGTCCGCCTGCCGGCCGGGTCGTCGGGAAGACGCCCGCCTGCGACGACGGAAGCCCCGCGGTTCATCGCTTCGACGGTGGCTTCGATCAGGTCTCCTGGCGCGAGATCGGCGTCGCTATAGTCGACAAAGTTGTCGCCGTGAGAGGTGGCCAAAGCGGCCCGGACCTGGGCTTCGAACGCGACACCGCCGTCCAACCGGGCCCGCAGTTCGGGATCGGGATTCCACTCTGGCGCCGCAAGGGTGACCTCGTTGAACACCCGGTAGGCGCACTGGCGGGCCGGGTAGGCGGCCAAGGCTATGAGCTTCGACCGGGCGGGGGCGGCAGGCGCCGGCGGGGCTGCGGACATGGACTCGAACTTAACCTCGGCCTGTGACATCGGCCGTCTCTGAAGCGCACGCGCCGAGGAGCGACTCGGCTCGGTTCCAGCCGTTCAAGCGTGGGCCGGGCAGGTGGCGGTTGTAGGCCTGGTCGAAGACGACAGCCCGGCCCCCCGCCGCGCGAATTGCGGAGATGTTGTCGGGGCTGTCGTCGATGAAAGTGGAATCGGCCTCGGCGAGAGACGCCTTATTACGCAGGAAACACAAATCCCAATAAGGGATGCGATGGCAGTCCAGCCACGCCAGCGTGTCCGCCCCGACCCGGCGGTGCTGGCCGGGCAGGATCAGCCGGTGGGTGACTATGCAGATCCTGGCGCCGCCCGCGGCAAGAGCCCCCAGCGCCGCCGGGGCTCCGTCGATCACCGGCAGACGGGCGAACAGCCCGGCGTCCACCGCCCTACCGTGCGCCTCCAGGTAATCGCCGCGGGTTGCGAACCCCCAGCCCCACCTGGTCGGATCCCAGTCGCAAGTGGGCGGTAGCGCTGAAGTGTCGACGCCGCGCGCGGTGGCGACGAAGTCCCGCAGCCCGCTCTCGTAGTCGGCGCACACCCCGTCCAGGTCCACGGCAAAGACAGGGTCGGCACCCACGGCACCACTATCGGCACCGAAGCTCGCGTCCTTGACTCCACGAAATCCGCGCGTGGCGTTACAGGTCACTCCGGCCTGCAGCGCGACCGTCGCGCGAGACGTCCGGGCAGGCGACTCAGCACGCCCCGCACAGCCCGACACCACAACCCCCGCAGGCGACCGCCGGGCGCGCCAGGTCCGCCAGGTCCGCCGGGCCGGCTCAGCGTTGTGGTTGGGTCCTGCCCATCGTCGTCGGGGTTCGAAGTGACGGCCATTGCGGCCCGGTAGCGCCACTGGCCGGCGAAGACGTCTACCTCGGTGAGGTGGCCTTTCGGGATCCGGCAGCTCAGCAGCTGATCGGCGGCCGCAGCGGAGGGCAAGGACCAAAGCCGGCCGACCAGGATGCCGGCCCGGCAGCGGCGGGCTGTCACACCGTTGAGGGTGAAGGCGGCTGCCCAGCCCTCGGCGTAGGCCGCTCCTGCGCTGCGGGCCTCGGGGACGATACGGTGCAACGGACCGCTGCGGGTGTCCCAGCCGTAAGCGAACCACCACCGTCCAGCCTCGATATCGGCGCTTGCCCCGCCACGGCTGGGCGGCTGGAGCGGCAACCCGGCCGGTTGAGCGCGCCGCCGGTTCACAGGTAGAGCCCCAACTCGTGGTTCGCGGTGTCCCTGTCCGGCGGCGGGAAATCGGCGGTAACAATCCGCGGGTCGTGTCCGCCAGTGGGGTCGCCGACGCGGCGGGCCCGGCGGGCTGCGACTTGCTGGACCAGCCGGCGGACGCTGCGAGCGTTGCCATCGTCGTGTGCGCCGATCTCGGGCGCGAGGCGGCGGCGGGCGGCTTCGAGCGCGGCGGTGTCCGGCTCGTAGCCGAGCCTCTTTGCCTCCGCGACGAAAAGAGCGACCCGCTGGTCGAGGGTCAGGGTCGGGAATCTGATGTGGTATCCGATCCGGCTGGCGAGGCCGGGGTTGTCGTCGAGCATGCGCAGGGTGGGTTGCTCGTAGCCTGCGAAGATGACCAGCAGGCTGTCCCGGCGGTTCTCCATCTCCGCGACCAGCACGGCCAGGGCCTCGGCGGCGAAATCACCGTCGCTGGCCGACCGCAGCGCGTACGCCTCGTCGATGAGAAGGACACCGCCGGCGGCGCTGTCGACTACTGCCCGGGTTCGGATGGCTGTCTGGCCGATGTAACCGGCGATCAGATCGGCGCGGCTGGCTTCGGTCACGTCGGGACGACTTAAGAAGCCCGCCGCGTAGGCGATGCGACCGAGAAGGCGGGCGAAGGTGGTCTTGCCGGTCCCGGGCGGCCCGAGGAGCAGCAAATGCCGGGAGGTGTCGAGGCGCCCCAGCCCTCGCAGATGACGGCGCCGATTCTCCGCGTGTAAGGCGAGCAGGTCCGCGACAGCCTCTTTGGCCCCCTCTGCGGCGGTGAAACCGTCCAGCTCCGCCAACACGGCGTCGAGGTCGTCACCGGCGGGGCGGGGTGCGAGCGCTTCCAGCCCGAGGCGAATGTCCGCCTCCTCTAGCACCAAGCGGCCGCTAGCCCCGGTTCGCATCCGTTTGGTGGAGGCAAGAGTCGCGGCGCCGTGAAGCCTCCGCGCGGAACGGACGCCGGCCCACCCCGGGAGGGTTTGAAGTTCGGCGAGGGCGTCGCCGAAAGCGCGAACGGCATCGGGGGCAGGGCTAAAGGTCACGAGCCGCCGACCGTGACTCTCAACAGCGCGCGTTAGATCGGTCGGTGTCAGTTGCGGGAACTGTACCGGGGTCGACGTTAAGCCCGCCAAGTCGGGATGGGCCCGGGTGACCCCGACGACCTCGCTAGCCGATCGGGCTGCGAGCAGCAACGTCGGCCCCGACGGCGAGGTGAGCGCCTCCACCAATCCGGCCAGATCCTCTGGTGCCGCAAGGTATCCCCCATCGGATGCCTGAGCGAGACCGGTCACCACTACCAGCCCGCGACGAAGGCCGCTGAGGGTCCGCCACGTGTTGTGATAGGAGAACAGCACCGGCGCGGACACGGTGACCGGGCGGATCCCCTCAAGTAGACCGTAGCGGCGCCAACGCCCGAGCAGCCATACGGCCGCCTCCTGCTTTCCCGACCCGGCTGGCCCCACAAACGCCGCCAACCGGCCACGACCGTCGACGCCCGGCGGGTATTCAGCCAAAGCGGCGAGCCCGGATCGCGTCGCGTCCGCCAACCACGGCAAACGCCAGCCGACGTCCTCCCGAGCGGAGTAAGCTACCTCGCCGGGCACAGCGCGAGTAGCGGCGGGCCGCTCGGAGAGTATCTCGGCCACAGCGTCGGTCAGCTGGCCGTCGTCGACTAGGAGCAGCTGCTCGCGACAAGCCAGTGCCGCTGCAACGGGGTCGTCGCCGGCTTCGATCCCGGCTCGGCGTAGCAGGGCGACCAGCGCCGTGGGGTCCTCGGCGAGCAAGTAGGCCACCACGCCGGGCAGGATCCGCCGGATCAGCGCCGCGTCGGGCCGGTTCTCGAGGGCCCGACGTAAGCTTTGCGCGCTTTGCTGGGCGACGCGAATCCGATTGCAGGAACGATCCCACACACGTAGCACAGCCAGCTCTACCCGCTGGCGGATCAGGTCGTCGGGTTCGGTGTCGCGGCGCAACATCAGCACTCCAAGCATCTACAACAGGAAACGGGTCAACAGCATTCGAGCGGAACCCGACAGCGTGAACGACATGGTCGCAGCGGCCTGGGACACACCGGCGTCGCCGCTAGGGCGCTCAGTATTCAGGGAAAGAGCCGTGTGAGCGGAGCCAGCGAACCTCGTCGAGCAGACGCTGGGCCACCTCGGTGCGAGCCAGGAGGAGCGCCTCCAGGAACTGAATACGCTCCGCCGGGTCGGAGGGGCTTTCAGGTGACGCCGCGAAGACGGCGAAGCGGTCCGGCGCGATCAAAGGGTCGAGCACCACAGGCCGGCCAGCCGCCACCAGGGCCTGGCCTGGCCTGCCGGTGATCTCGCAGATGGTGGCGCTCCGCCGACGGGCCGCCTTTACAGCCGAGCGGACTCCATCGGCGAGCCGGGCCGTCTCGACGGGGTCAGCGGTCCGCGGCAAGCTGAGCTCCACTTCTAGCAGACCCTCGACGTCCTTGCCGGCGCGGACGATCCTGCAGCGGGGATCGACCTCGTTGAGCGCGTCGCTCAGCTCGCCGAGCACCTCCAGCCAACCCGAACCGACCCGCCGCCTGAGCCCGGCCGCCCACGCCCGCCGCTCGGGGTGGCCCCCGGGGACCGGGCGGACGCCGCCCATGTCTTCAGGGACCCGAAACGAAGGTCTTGCGCTCCCAAGACGGCGGAGCCTCTCAGCTGCGCCGAGCTGGTCGAGCGCCGCGACGTCACTTGGGTCTTCAATAGGTTCGAGTTGATCGTCGCCTGTCATGACTGCGATACTCGCCGAGGCCTGGGACAACACAGATCCGCTGCGACACGGGGACGCCCATCTGGCTTGCGACAACCGCTGTACCTTCGCTGCTTGCGACAACCGCAGTACCTTCGCTGCCGGCACGAGAGACCGAGACGAGAAGAGTCGGTGGGCACGAAACGCTTGTCTCACGCTCATGCGAAGCTAGAGGCGTGACCGTCACCTCGCCGAGGCCTACCAAAAAGGCTTCCACCCGACCCGGAGCGCGACGGCCCGCCTCAACACCCACCACAAAGAACTCCACGTGACCGACGGCGCATGGCGAACCCGGGGCGGCCGCCCCGTCCCCGACCCGACCGGAAGCCGGACCAGACTCCTAATCGCCGGAGATCGGAA
>JAKBBS010000133.1 GCA_021808425.1 Actinomycetes bacterium | reverse complement strand
CGACTGGCCGTTAGCCAGCACCCTGCCCTGCGGAGTCCCGACCTTCCTCGACCGGGTCATAATGCCCGGCCGCGACCACCCGACCGGCTCACCGTCGCCTTGCACTCTAGCGGCTGCAGGGTCACTCCATCAGAGCTTCGGCGGTGATGCCACCTGACCTGCGCACCAAGACAAGAGCGACGAGTCCGGATGCGAGCATCAAAGCGCCAGTCATAAGGAGCATCGAGTCGAGCCCGGAGGCGAACGACGACTCGGCTGCATTCAGGACTTCGTCGACTATTCGAGCTATAGGGCCGCTCGTGGGCAGCTGAGACGTGCCGGTCTGGCCGGTCGTAACGGCGATCACCACCTGGTTGCGAAGGGCTGCCGGCAGGCCGGGGATCGACGCCAGGCGATGAAGCAGGTGGGTGGTGAGCTGGCCGTTGATGACTGCTCCGACGATGGTCACCCCTGCGACGGCGCCTAGCTGGCGGCTCGTGTTGACTGCGGAGGCGGCCATCCCTGAGCGGGCGGCCGGCACAGTCGTGAGGACCGCCTGGGTCGCTCCCACCATGAGCATCCCGATGCCGGCCCCGACGATTGCGAGGCTCCAGCCGAACAGGGACACGCCCGAGGACGGTTTGATCAGGGCGTTGGTTACGAGGATCCCGCCGCCGGCGAGGATGGCCCCGACCGCCATCGGCACGGCCGCTCCGACACGGGCGATCAGCCGTCCGGAGAGCGCAGAGGTGGCGATGAGCGCAACCGCCATAGGGGCGAAGTCTGCGGCGAGGTCGAAGGAGTTCGACGTGCCCAGAAGCTCGACGAACAGCGGAATGAGGAAAAAGACGGTGAACGTCGCGAAGAACCCCGTGAACGCGAGGATCATCCCGGCACTGAAAGAGCCGAAGCGGAAGAATCTCAAGTCCAAGACGGGTTCCTCCGCTCGGCGCTCGTCGAGGATGAACACGGCCAGAGCAACGATTGCGGCCACGTACAGCACGACGATCCACCATCTCGCGTAGCCGAACGTCTCACCTTCGATCGTCGCTACGGTCGCCGCGACCACGGCGGCCGGCGCCCACGCAAACCCGCCGATGTCGAGACGCTTGCGTAGCGGCGTGGAGATCTCCGGGAGGACGACCAGCACCCCGGCGATAGCGACGACGCCGATCAGGATGTTGAAAACGAAGATCGCTCGCCACGACCAGACCCCGACGAGCAGGCCGCCGAGCACCGGGCCGGCGGCTAGCGCAAGGCCTGAGATAGCCGACCACACGCCGAGCGCTTGAGCGCGGTCGGCGCGATCGGGATAGAGCTGGCGGATCATCGACAACGTTCCCGGCTCCGACGCTGCCGCCCCTACGCCCATGATTACCCTCGCCCCGATGAGCATCCCCGACGAGGTGGAAAGCGACCCCATCACCGAGCCGGCGACGAATACCACGAGGCCGGCCACCATGATCCTCCTACGGCCGAAGTGGTCCGCGAGGGTTCCGAAGGTGAGCATCAAAGCGGCGAACGCGAGGGCGTAGGCGCTCACGACCCACTGCAAGGCGGTGATCCCGGCGTGCAGCTGTGTCTGGATGCTGGTCAGAGCGACGGCGACGATGGTGTTGTCCAAGAAGGTTACGAACAGCACCAGGGTTATCACTGCCAGCGACAGCCGGGGTCGTGACGTTCCTGCACTGAGCTCGTTCGAGGTCATATGCCTACAACGTATCGAGTGTCGCTACGTCAGCGGCCGGGGAGAGAGCGGTCAACGCTTCCGGGGGGTGTCACCCGGTTGGCGATTGGGATCGGGTCGCGGCCGCCTCTACACTCCCGACGGTGCGCAGCCGCAGTGCAGACCGACGTCTGGTCGCAGTTCTCGTAGCGGTGGCATACATCCCGATGTTCTTCAGCGCGCCGGGCCAGGTGGTTGCCGACACCAAGCAGTACCTCTACCTCGACCCGGCGAAGCTCACCTCAGGGGCTGCATTCCTGTGGGACCCGAACCAGGGCCTCGGAACCGTGACCCATCAGAACATCGGCTACCTGCTGCCGATGGGCCCTTTCTACAGTGTGGTCAGCTGGCTCGGGATCCCGATGTGGATCGGCCAGCGGATATGGATGGGCACGCTCGTAGCCTCCGCAGGCCTCGGCGTCGCGTACTGCGCCCGCAGGCTCGGCATGGAAGGCCCCGGCCGGTTCGTCGCCTCTATCGCCTACATGCTCAGCCCGTACATCTTGGTGTACGTCGACCGCACGACGGCGATCCTCATGCCGTGGGCTGCACTCGGCTGGATGGTGGGCCTGGTGGTCGTGGCGGCGCGAAGCGGGCGTTGGAGGCATGTGGCACTGTTCGCTCTGGTCGTCGCGTTGGTCGGCGGGGTCAACGCCACGTCGATCGTCCTGGTGATCGCAGCGCCGGCGTTGTGGCTCGCCTACGCCGTTTGGGCTACAAAGGAGATAACGCTTCGAAGGGCCCTCGTCACTTCGGCGAGGCTCACCGTCTTGTGCATCCTCGTGTCGTTGTGGTGGGCTGCCGGCCTGCTCGTCGAGGCTAAGTACGGGATCAACATCCTGCGCGTCACTGAGACGATCCCCACGGTATCGAGCACCTCGTCTGCGGCTGAGGTGCTCAGAGGACTCGGCTACTGGTATTTCTACGGTTGGGACAAGGTGCAGCCGTGGACGATGTCGTCGATTCCCTACACCCAGTCGCCTTGGCTCATCGTGGTGAGCTTCACGGTGCCCGCAGCAGCGCTCGTGCTCGGCATGGTCACTCGCTGGGCTTACCGCGGTTTCTGCCTCGCCGTTGTCGGGGTGGGGACGGCCGTCGCGGTCGGGGCCTTCCCTTTCGCCCACCCGTCCCTACTGGGCGCTGTGATCAAAGGGGCCTCGACAGGCTCGGAGCTCGCGATGGCCATGCGCTCCGTGGACAGGATCGTCCCGATCGTCGTCCTCGGCCTTGCTTTGATGATGGGATCCGGGGTTACCGCGCTGCGGCTCTACCGGCCGACCTTCGCCACGCTCGCTTCTGTCGGTTGCATAGCGCTCGTCGCGGCGGACCTGCCGGCCATGTGGACCGGCGGTCTGGTCGGCTCCAACCAGTCCCGCTCGGCCATACCCTCCTACTGGGGCCAGGCCGCCGCTTACCTGAACTCGTTCGGATCCTCGACGAGGGTGCTGGGCCTGCCAGGCGAAGATTTCGCGGCCTACTCGTTCGGGGTGACCGTCGATCAGATCGCGCCGGCGCTGCTCAACCGGCCGTACGTCCAGCGCCAGGTTCAGCCGATGGGATCCCCGCCGTCGGCGAACCTGCTGCAGGCCATAGACGAGCCGATCCAGGAGGGCACCCTCGATATGGCTGCCCTCGCGCCGACCGCACGGCTGATGGATGTCGGGCAGATACTTCTCCAGTCGGACCTGCAGTACGAGCGTTACCATCTCCCGCTGCCGAAGGTGCTGTACGCTCAGTTGACGTCCGCCGCCGCCGGGCTTGGTGCCCCAAGCAGTTTCGGCGCTCCCGACATTGCCCCGCAGCTCCGCTACCCCCTCGACAACGAGCTTCGCCTCGGGATCCCGACCGGCACCCCTAATCCGCCGGCGCTGTCGGTGTTCAACGTCGCCGGTGCCCGGCCGATCACGCGCGTCGAGCCGACGGCGAACCCGCTCATCGTCGCCGGGGACGGCTCGGGGATCGTCGAAGCCGCCGGTGCCGGGCTGCTCGGCGCCAACCAGCCGATCATCTACGCAGCGTCAGCTCCTGCGAAGTCCGCAACTTTCGCGCAGTCCATGTCGGCGGGAGCCACGCTCGTGCTAACCGACACGAATCCCGACGCTGCATACCAGTGGGGCAGCCTCCAAGCCAACGTAGGCCAGGTTGAGCAGCCGGGCGTCGCTGACCTGAGCAACACCCCGTCCGACTACGCGCTGCCCGTGTTCCCCGGCGAGACAACCGCGGACCAGACGGTCGCTCTGGTGAGCGGGCTCAAGTCGGTGCAGGCGTCCCAGTACGGAGATTCGCTTTCTTTTACCCCCGAAGACAAGCCGATCAACGCCTTCCTCGGTGTGCCCGGCCTCGCCTGGAGCTTCGGGGCGCACGAGGCGGTGAACGGCATATTCCTGCTGGCGACCCTCGACAGGGCGGTCAGCACGAACCACGTGGTGCTGCACCAACTCCCCGAGCTCGGCCAGGTCAAACGGAGGATCACGTCCGTGACGCTCACCTTCGACGGCGGCCACCCCGTGACCGTCGCGCTCGGCCCGACGTCGATGTCTAAGGCGGGACAGACGGTGTCGTTTCCGACCCGGACCTTTTCCACGTTCCGTCTCACGGTCAACGGCGCGACCGGCGGCGCCCACGGCCGCTTCGACGGACTGCCCGCCGTCGGCTTTTCCAGCATCGCCATTCCCGGCGTGGCGCACGTGTCGGAGTCGCTGCGCCTACCGACCGACCTGCTCGGCGCGGCCGGTGCATCGTCGCTGTCACATCCCCTCGACATCCTCATGAATCGCCAGCGGGTCTCGAGCCCGCCTCGAAGCGACCCGGAGCCGTTCATGAGCCGCACGTTCGTGCTGCCGACTTCGCGCAGCTTCCAGGTGTCGGGGACCGCCGAGATCAACGCCGGCGACTCCGACTACCTGATCAACCAGCTGGTCGGCCTGACACCCCCCGGACGACTTCCCGTCGTCCAGCCTGCTTCCACCCCCGGCCCGGCGACCGTCGTCGCGGCGAACTCGTCGACCCGCCTCGTCGGGGACCGAAACGCGAGAGCCAACGCGGCCTTCGACGGTAACCCTGCGACTGCTTGGCAAGCCGAGCTCGGCCCGCAGGCCGGCGAATGGCTGGACGTGTATTTGAGCAAGCCGGTCACTTTCAGCCACCTGAACTTCCAAGAGGTCAACGACGGCCGGCACTCCCTGCCGTCGCGTATCACGATCACCGCCGGGGGACGCTCCGAGACGGTCAACGTCCCCGTCCCTGCCGTCGGTACCGGCCGCCCAGCCGGCTCGACGAGCACCGTCGGGCTCAACTTCGGCGCGCTCAGCGGATCGAACGTTAAGATCACCATCGACGCAGTGCGCCAGGTTAGGGCGCTCGACTACTACTCGACCTACGCCGGTCTTACCGACGAGCTGCCGGTCGGGATCGCCGAGGTGGGCCTTCCCGGTGTCGTCCAGCCCGCGACACCTGCCACTTTGCCGGCGGTCTGCCAGACGGGCCTGCTCAAGATCGACGGCAAACCGATCGACGTCGAGGTCACCGGCACGACCAGCACGGCGCTCGACGGAGGCCAGCTGACGATCAAAGGCTGCGGCAACTCTGCGAACGGCATCACTCTCGGGCCGGGAACGCACACCGTGGTGACAAGCCCTCGCCTGCCTTCGGGCTGGTCGATCGACCAGCTGTGGCTCGCGTCCGGCTCGGGGGGAGCCGCGACAGCGCTCGCTTCCACCGTCTCTAAGCCGGCAGCGATGCCTGCCGTGAAGGTGACATCGCAAAGCAGGAACGCCCTCAGCTTGAAGGTGGCCGCGACCGGCAAGCCGATGTGGCTGGTCCTCGGCCAGAGCTACGACTCCGGGTGGACCGCCAGCCTCGCCGGAGGCCACAACCTCGGGCCGCCGCAGCTCATAGACGCCATGTCGAACGGATGGCTTCTGCCCGGCGCCCCGGCCGGCAAGGTGCTCTCGGTCACCTTGGCGTTTGCACCCCAGACGCTCGTCTGGGTAGGGCTCGGGATCTCCGCGGCCGCGATCGTCTTTTCGTTGGGCGTAGCGATGTGGCCTGAGCCGGCGACCGGCGGGTGGGCGGATCTGTCACCCCAAAGCTCGGGCAGGAGGCGAAGGCTGAGGAGGCGCCGGTGGTGGCCGCAGACCGTCGCTCCACCGTCGCGTTACTCTCCCACACGAGTGAGCATGTCCGCCCTTCTAGGGCGCCCCGGGCCGGGGTCTGCGGTCGCGTCGTGGCGTGACGCGCTCGCCGCCAGTGTCGCCTGGGGGGTAGCGGTCGCTATTGTCAGCCGACCTGCCATAGCGGCTGGCGTGGCTGTTGCGGCGTTTGCCGGTTCCCGCTGGAGCGCTGGGCGCACAGCCAGCCGCGTTGGGACCGTCGCTGCGCTGCTCGCCCTGCCGGCCTACGAGGCCTGGGAGCAGATCCGCTACCACTACTGGCCGTCGATCGCTTGGCCTTCGCAGATGACGGCTGCAAACGACATCGCGTGGGCTGCTCTGGCGCTGATCGGAGCCGACCTAGTGTCAGGATGGGCTAGATGGCACTCGGCGCGCAGGCGGGAAACGGCGTCGTCCGGAAGCGACGGCCACGGTCGGTTCTGATGAGCGCACGCGAGCGGTGTTGATGATTGCCTCAGTTGTGGCCACGGTGACGACGACGGCAGCGGCCACGGTCAGGGTCACGGCTACGGCTACGGCTACGGCTACGGCTTCGGCGGCGGGGTCCGGGGCGGCGCTCGGGGCGGCTCTCGCCGCTGTGTCTGCGTTTGCCTACGACGTCGGCTACATAGTCGAGAAGAAGGCGCTCGCCGGATCGGTGAGCGCCGGAGCGAGGATCTCGGTCGTCTTGGCCGGCGCGATCCGCTCGAAGCTGTGGCTCGCCGGCTTCGCCACCATGCTCGGCGCACTGGCGCTGCAACTGATCGCGTTGACGCTCGCGCCGGTGTCGGTCGTGCAACCTATTCTCGCAGGCGGGCTTGTAGCGCTTGCAGCGGCGAGCTCCGCTTTGATCGGCGAGCACCTCGACGGCCGCCACAAGGCAGCGCTCGCGATGGTGCTGGTTGCTGTGGCGGCTATAGCGTTCTCGGCGAGAGGCTCCCGGGGGGGTGCCGCCCACGCCTCGGGGACGGCGATGGTGGCGGTGATGCTTGTTGGCGTCCTGGTGGCTGGCGGGTCCGTGCTGCGATATGGCGGACACTGTCGGCCCGTCCAAGCGCAGGCTTTGCCGCCCGGACGCGACGTTGCGACCGCCGACCGGCATCGGCTGGTCAGCCTGGCGGTAGCGGCCGGCGTACTTTACGGTCTCGGCGCGCTGGCTGAGAAGGCGGTCGCCTCACGGCTGAGCGAGTCCGGTGTCGTGGCGGGAGCGTTCTCGGCGCTTGCGACCCCGTACCCGTGGTTGTTTGTGGTTGCGACCGGCGGGGGGCTCGTCGCTTTCCAGGCCGGCCTCGCCGAGTATCCCGTGTCCCTGATGGCGTCGCTAACAAACGCAGCGTCGACCGTCTGCGCGCTGGCCGGGGCGCGAATCGTGTTCGGCGACGCGATCCTTCCTCGGGGCGGGTGGGCGCTGCTCCGGGCGGGAGGCTTGGCTATCGGGATGGTGGCGGTTGGCCTGCTATGGGTAAGGCCGGGTCATCTCAGCAGGAAGGTAGAGGGGCGGAGGGAGTAGCGGCTTGCGGAGACGTCTCCTCCGCAGCGACCTCTCGGCGGTCAGATCACATTGATCGCATCGAGTACAGCCGCCGCCAAGCTGGTATCGCCGGTAACCACGACGTTGCTTTCCCGCCAGTCTCGCCGCCGGGTGCCCCAGGAGACGAAGTCGTGCACGTCGCTCGTGACTGTGGCAGCGACGTCCGTGCCGGCATCATCCTCACCCGAGTCGGTCCGGTCCAGCTCATCCTCGATCCGGCAGAAGCCGCCGTCCCCGCTTTGGCGGAGGACCCAGGTGCCGCCTCCGGGTCCGTCGAGAACGATCCTCACCGGTGACGTCAACGCGGTCGATAGTGCCCCGGCGCACATCTGCGGAATGCCGGCGAGCATCCATACCCGCGTCTCGGCCAACGCCTCAGCGTCGTGGGGAAACCCGGCGGCCCGAGGTATTGCGGCGCCGATGTCGTGGCGGATGTGGCAGTAATGGTCGAAGACGAGGGCGTTCGCAAGCAGGTGCAGCGGGTGGCTGCCGAGGTTGCCGAGCGGCACTTCGACGGCCGCCGTCGGAGGAACCTGCATTCCTGCGACAGCCTCCAAACCGAGGTTCGCCCAGTGCCGGTAGTACTCGACCACCTCGCCGGGCTGCCAGGATCGGCGCGCCTGCACCGGTACCTCGGCGGACGCCTCCACGTCGTCGGGCGGCCCCGATTCGATCGACGACGGGTCCGTGACGGAATGAAAAACGCAGGCCATGTGGCAAACGACGTCTTGTACCCGCCAGCCGGCGCAACCGCTGGCCGCCGCCCACTCGTCTGGCGTCAAAGTGGATGTCAGGTCAATGAGCTTGTGGGATTCCGCTCGAAGTGCCTCTACAGCGCCTTGTGTCACCTATACAGGGTCGCTTCTTCGGCAAGGATCCGCAAGATCGCACCCGCCGCGCCGTCCCAGCTGAGAGTGTGCGCCTTGGCGAGCGCCGCCGCCTGCATTTGCCCGCGCAGCGCGGCGTCACTCAAGACGAGGTCGAGACGTTCGAGCATCGCGGGGCCCGGCTCGGCGAGAAAGCCGGTCTTCGCCTCCTCGACGGCGTCGAAATGCCCGGCTATAGGGCTCGCAACCGACGGCGTCGCGCAGGCAGCTGCCTCGGAGATCGTCAGCCCCCAGCCCTCGAAAGCAGAGCTGGACGCGAGAACCCACGCAGACTGGTAAAGCCCGAGAAGCGTGGGAAAGTCGACTCGTCCAGCAAGGTCAAGCCACGATCCGGCACCCCTCGAAGCGACCAGCCGTTCGAGGCGGCTTCGTTCGAAGCCCTCCCCGGCGATCACCGCCGTCAGGCGGGGATGGCGGTGCTTGAGCTCCACGAGGACGTCGATCAGCTTGTCGAAGCGCTTGTAGGGAACGAGGCGCCCGACGGCGACGACGAGCGGGTGCTCCGAACGTTCGCCCGGGACGAACTCGCGGTCCACTCCGGGTGGAACCACATCTACCCGGTTCTCGTCCAGGCGGAGTCGGCGCACGATGTCGAGCTTCGAGGATTGCGACAGCGTCACGAGGCGGGTCTGGCGATAAAGCGGCGGGGCGAGCTTGGTCTCAAGCAGCCGGCCGGCGGCCGCCAGAGGCGCCGGGAGCACAGTGTCCCACATCCTGTCGTGGACGTGATGGAGCAGCACAACTCGCGGTTGAGGAGCCCAAAGCGGCGACAGGAAGGGCATCCCATTCCAGATCTCGACGGTCGCGTCGGGACGCGCCGAGCCGGCCCCGGCGGCCACGAGCCGTCGAATCATGGCAGCGGGGAAAATGCTGTAACGCCCTGCGGGCCGGGTGACCTGGTAGCCGTCGCCGTTCGTTCGGCGCTGAGCGCCTTGCGCGCGCGACGCCACTATGCACACGTCGATCCCGGCGGCCGCCCACCGCTCCGCTATGCGCGCGGAGTGCAGCTCAGACCCGCCGGCTTCGGGGTGGCCGAGGTCACGCCACGCGATGATCTCGACCGATCGGATGCCCGCAGCCGCTG
>JAKBBS010000132.1 GCA_021808425.1 Actinomycetes bacterium | reverse complement strand
TTTCTGTGTTCGACCGTCTGTCGATTTCAGGGCCGAGAATAGGTTCGCCGATGTCAACGAGCCGTTAAAATTCTTAACATCACATTAACAAAAGCTTAAAGTTTCTCGATGCAATGAAACTACGCCGTGTCGAAGACACTTCGAAGGCTAGTCGGCAGTAAGGCGGTAGCCGACTCTTGGCGCAGTCAAAATGAGCGGCTCGTCTCCTTCGGACTCCAGTTTCGCCCGAAGCCTGCGGACATACACACGCAGGTACTCGGTCTCGGTCTCATATCCGCGTCCCCAGACCCTGCGAAGCAGGTGAGCGTGGGTGAGGGACTTACCGCGATGTTCTGCCAGCTCGCGCAGCAACGCGAACTCGGTGGGGGTCAGGTGCACGACGCGCCCGGCTCTTTCTACTTGGCGCGCCGCCAGGTCGATGGTGATGTCGCGTATCGATATGAACTCGGGCGACGCGCCGGGGCTGTCTGCGACGCGGGTACGCCTGAGAGTGGCCGTTATCCGGGCTAGGAGCTCCTCGATGCTGAACGGTTTCGTCATGTAGTCGTCTGCGCCGACGTTGAGCGCCGAAACCTTGTCGCGCTCACCCCCGCGGGCCGAAACGACGATGACTCCGACGTTGGAGCGCTCCCGGATGAGGCGGCAGATCTCCAAGCCGTCGATGTCGGGGAGCATCAGGTCGAGAAGCACTATGTCGGGCGACGCAGTTTCGAGCAGCTGCAATGAGCGAACCCCCTCGTCGCTCACCAAAGTGTCAAACCCGCGGATGACCAGGTTGGACCGGATCAAGTCCACGATGTTCGGGTCGTCTTCGACGATCATGACTGTGGTCACTGGACTTGAACCTCAAACGCGGCGAGCGGTAGACGCACTTCGGCGACTGTGCCGCTCCCGCCTGTCGTAATGGTAAGCCGGCCGCCATGGGCTTCTACGATTCCCTTCGCGATCGACAGGCCGAGACCCGAGCCGCCGCTCCGGCCGCGCCTTTCGCCTGGACCGGCAAGGCGATCGAGACGCTCCGGTGCGATCCCGGTCCCGTCGTCATTGACTGTAATCGTCACGTGGGCGTCGGCACCCACGTCGACGTTGGTCCGAACCGCGGTCCCTGGCGGGTTGTGGCGTACGGCGTTGTCGAGCAAGTTGACGAAGACCTGTTCGAGGCGATCGTGGTCGGCCCAAACGACAGGGACGTCGGCGGGGCACGACACAGACACAGCGTCGGCCTGAGGTCCGGCGAGACAGGAACGGGCAGCCTCCAGAACTAGCGGCAATTCGCACCAATCCTGGTGCAGGCGGAGCAAGCCTGCATCGATTGCGCTGAAGTCGAGGAGGTCCTCGACGAGGCGCCCGAGGCGAGCAGATTCACTGTCGATTCGCTCCAAGAATCGGGTTTGTGACGGCCCGTCCCAGTCGACGTCGGCAGCCATCAAAGTGGACGCGTAGCCGCATATAGCCGTGAGCGGAGTCCGAAGCTCGTGTGAAAGCCACGACAGGAATTGGCGTTGAGCCGCTTGTGAGCTGCGCAACGCCATTGTCTCGCGCTGCGCCTTCTCGGACTCCTCGCGCTCGAGCGCCAACCGGATCGAGATAGCCGCATCGTCGATCACGGCCTGTCGGTCGGCCATGTCGACAGATGAGTCGGCGTTCGGTTCTTTTTCCTGCGGTGTCTTCCAGCGAACGACCAGCGCAGAGCGACCCTCCGGGGCCGCGAAACCCGCGACCATACAAGACGGTGCCAGACCGGTGGCTGCGCCGTCTAGGGCCGGACCGCTGACTGCCGGCTCGGCGAGACTGAGCAGGTCGGAGGGCGGGGACCCGACCCCGTCCGCAGAGGCCCCCACCCAGGCGCGAATAGTCGTCTCCGGCTCGTCGCTCCTGCGCCCGATCAGCGCGACGTCGCACGCCCCTAGACCTGCTTGCAGGGCGCGCAATGCCACGTTGAGGCTCACGTCGAGCGGCGCCGGCCCTGCAAGGGCTTGCAGGACTTCGCGTATGGTCTCGAGCACACGGTTGCGGACGGTCAGCTCGCCCAGAAGCCGGTCTCGTTCCAGCGCGTTGGCGGCGTAACCGGCGTACAGGGAAGCCATCTCCAAGTCGTCGCGGGTCGGCTCGCCGAGCTCCTTGGAAAGAATTGTGATTACCCCAGAATCCCCTCTCGGCCCGGTGAAGGGAAGGCTCCATGACGTCTTGAATCCCGCTCGCCGGGCGTCCCTGCGGATCGTCTCCCACCCTCCCGGAAGCGCCTCAGGGCGACCGCCGATGCTTTCGCCGCCCGGGGGTATGAGCGGTGCGCGAACCTCCTGTGTGGGAAGAGTCGACCATTGGCGGGCCAGATAGCTTGGCAGGCCGACATGGCCTGCTAGGCGCATGACAGATCCTTCCCGGACATGCACGCAAAGCTGGCCGATACCTAGCGCCGCCGCCAACGCCGAGATAATGAGTGTAAGCCCTGATGAAGGCGACGCCGAGGCGAGCTGGTCGGCGAGGTTTTGAAGCCGGCTCAGCTGGCGGCGCGGGGAGATTTCCACCGGCTGCCCGGAAAGTAAAGCGGCGACCTCGTCGGGGTGCGACTCTTCGGGGGACACTTCTGCGACGACGCGACCACGGCGGAGCACCACGATCCGGTCCGCCAACCTGAACATCTGGTCGACGTCGTGCGTGACGATCATGACAGTCGTTCCCTGCGCAGGCAGGGAAGCGGCGAGACTCTCCACGCGGGCTGATTCCGCTACGCCGAGAGACGCCGTCGGCTCGTCGAGGATCAGTAGGCGCGGCCTGTCGCGCATCGCCCTTGCGACGGCAACGAGCTGGCGCTGCCCGCCCGAGAGGTGCGCCACCGTCGTGGATGTGTTCGGCAGGCCGATCCCGAGCTGGCTGAGCAGGTGGGCAGCCTTGGCGTGAAAACGGGTCTCGGAGAACATCAGCCGTCTCGTCTCGGCGCCCAGCAGCACGTTCGATGCGATGTCGAGGTTGTCGCAGAGGGCCAAATCCTGCCAAACGACGGCGATTTCTGGTTTCGACCCGACTCGAGGTCCTTCGATCGGGTCCCCCATGACAGCGATCCTGCCCTGATCGGGGCGAAGATCGCCGGCGACGCAGCGAATCAGTGTCGATTTGCCTGCGCCGTTCTCACCGGCGAGCGCGACCACTTCTCCGGTTCGCACTTCCAGGTCGACGCTGTCGAGCGCTACGACCGGCCCGTAGCGCACCGATAGGGCTCTCACCTCCAAGACGACCTGAACGTCCGCCACCTTTGCGCCTCGTGTCGCTGTCGCTCCCGTTTTCAGATTGCGTTCAGGAGCGCCGCCCGGACATTGCCGCGTTCGGGGCAGCCCTGGCGACAAGGTCGGGGACGATACCGGTCAGCTCCGCCGGGTCCCAACGCCCGTCCTTGTCCACTGCCGGGCCTTCGACCCATCCCTCCGCGACGCTCAGATGGCCGCCCATCACGTTGAAGACGCGTCCTGTCACACCGCGCGACTCGGAGCTGCCCAACCAGACCACGATGGGGGAAATGTTGTCCGGGCCGAGGGGGTTGAACTGACCGGCCGGAATGTCCGCCGAGCGCGCCCCCATGCCGAGGTTCTCCGTCATCCGAGTCAGGGCCGCTGGAGCGATCGCGTTGACCGTGACCCCGTAGCGGGCCACCTCCATCGCCGCGATCACCGTGAAGGAAGCGATACCGGCTTTCGCTGCGCCGTAGTTGGTCTGGCCGATGTTCCCGTAGATGCCCGACGGGGACGTCGTGTTGACGATCCGGGCGTCATTGTCCTCGCCCGCCTTGGAGCGCTCCCGCCAGAAGTCGAGGGCCGCTCGCGTCGGAGCGAAAGTGCCGCGAAGGTGAACCCGGATCACGGCGTCCCATTCCTCGGCGGTCATGTTGACAAGCATCCGGTCGCGAAGTATCCCGGCGTTGTTGACCAGCGTGTCGATGCGCCCGAAAGTGTCGATCGCCGAGCGGATCATCCTGGCGGCGCCGTCGAAGTCGGATACGTCGTCGCCGTTCGCGATCGCCTCGCCGCCCGCCGCCCGAATCTCCTCGACGACCTCCCCGGCCGGGCCCGACGAGGCTCCCGTCCCGTCCGTGGCTGAACCAAGATCGTTGACGACCAGCCTTGCCCCCTGGCGGGCGAACTCCAAGGCGTGCTCGCGACCTATGCCTCTACCGGCTCCAGTCACAACGACGACCCGGCCCTCACAAATTCCTGTCACGTCGACCTGTCCCTCCAGTTCTTAACGGTTCCGGCCGTGGCTAAAGCTGCCCGGCAACCGGTACCCTAGACCCTTGCAATGGCGGAGCACCTAACAGGAGACCTCAGACCACCCCCGGACGCGCTGGTCGACGACCTGAACCCCGCTCAAGCAGCAGCCGTATCGCATCCGGACGGACCGCTCCTGGTGGTGGCCGGGGCCGGTTCGGGAAAGACGAGGGTTCTCACCCGGCGCATAGCTTGGTTGGTCGCCGAGAAGGGTTTGTCCCCATACGAGATTCTGGCCATCACCTTCACCAACAAAGCGGCGGGGGAGATGCGCGAGCGTGTCGGCGAGCTAGTCGGGCCGGCGGCGACGCGAATGTGGGTTTCGACTTTCCACTCGGCGTGCGTGCGCATATTACGAAGAGACGCAGGACGTCTCGGGTTTCGGCAGAACTTCACGATCTACGACCAGTCTGACGCTCTGCGCCTCGTCGGCTACGTGATACGCGATCTCGGTCTGGATTCGAAGAAGTTCCCACCGCGCGCCATCGCCGGCTACATCTCCAGCGCGAAGAATGACCTCGTCGACTTCGAGAGTTACTCGTCGGCAGCGCGCACGCCTATGGAGCGTCGTGTAGGGGAGATCTATCGCGAGTACCAGCAGCGGCTGCACGCCGCGAACGCGATGGACTTCGACGACCTTCTTTTTGTCACGGTCAACCTGCTGCAGGCATGCCCGGATGTGCTGGAGGCGTACCGCCACCGTTTCCGTCACATCCTCGTTGACGAGTACCAGGACACGAATCGTGCGCAGAACGAGCTTGTTCTGCTGCTCGCAGGGGAGCACCACCAGGTCACGGTCGTCGGCGACTCAGACCAGTCCGTCTACGGTTGGCGCGGCGCCGACATTCGCAACATCCTCGAATTCGAGAGGGCGTTCCCCGACGCGACGGTTGTCGTGCTCGAACAGAACTACCGCTCCACCCAGACGGTTCTCGACGCGGCGAACGCGGTCATCGCGAACAACGACGGCCGGCAGGCCAAAGCGCTGTGGACCGAACGTGGCAGGGGAGAGCCGATCGTCTGCTACCAGGCCGAGGACGAGCACGACGAAGGCGCGTGGGTGGCGGCCGAGATCTCCAGCATTCACCGCCGGGGCGCGGATGGCGGCGTGTGTCACGAGTGGGGTGACATGGCTGTCTTCTACCGCACGAACGCGCAGAGCCGGGCGGTCGAAGAAGAACTAGTCCGCCGCGACATTCCCTACAAGGTGGTCGGGGGTACCAGGTTCTATGACCGTCGTGAGATAAAGGATCTTCTCGCCTACCTCCGGGCGGTGGCCAATCCGGACGACGAGGTTTCGTTCAAACGGATAGTCAACGTCCCAAAGCGCGGCGTCGGCGACACGAGCGTGGAGCGCCTCGAGCGCTGGGCGACTGCCAACAAGGCCACATTCTCGGAGGCCGTCGCCCGCGCGGAGGAGGCCGGGGTCACCGGGAAGGCTCTGAGCGGCCTTCGACGCCTCGACGCCTTGATCGTCGATTTGCGACACTCGGCGGGAATCGGAGCCGTTGATGGCGGAGGTGACGCGCTGTCCGGCGCCGCGCCCGGCATGGGACCGGGCCCTGCCGCGGTGTCGGGTCCGGCGGAACTTCTGGAGGCAATCTTCGAGCGAAGCGGCTATCGAGGCGAGCTCGAAGCAGAAGGCACCCACGAGGCTGCCGGACGAGTGGAGAACGTCGAGGAGCTGATCGGCGCCGCCCGCCAGGTCGAGGGCATCGACGAGTTCCTGGAGGAAGTGAGTCTCGTTGCCGACAGTGACGATATCGACCCGGACGAGTCGAAAGTTACCCTCATGACATTGCACACGGCGAAAGGACTCGAGTATCCGGTAGTGTTCATAGTCGGGATGGAAGACGGGATCTTCCCGCATATGCGCTCACTCTCCGAGCCTGACGAGATGGCCGAAGAGCGCCGGCTCGCCTATGTCGGTATAACGAGGGCGCGCGAGAGGCTCTACCTTACCAATGCTTGGTGTCGCAGCCTTTGGGGGCAGACCCTTTACAACCCGGCTTCGCGTTTTCTGTCCGAGATTCCCTCGAGCGTCGTGAAGAACGTGAGCGGTCGGCGAGCACGAGGGACGAGGGCGAGCTTGGAGGGTTCCTCTGGCCGGGACCGGATAGTCGAAGCGGCGTTGAGTCAGCCTCGAAGGGGTCCAGTCGCAGGTCGAGGCGCGGAACGCCTCGGGCTTCGCGCCGGTGAAGCGGTGATCCACGCCAAGTGGGGGGAGGGAATAGTCATTGATGTCCGTGGGGAGGGTGAGAAAGCTGAGGCGCGGGTGCGTTTTCCTTCAGTGGGCGAGAAGCATCTGGCGCTCTCCCTAGCGCCGCTGTCACGCGCCTGAGGTTTCGGCACCGGTTGGCTTGCGACACGCCGGACCTGCCAAGATCGGTCCCGATGAAGCGTCCTTACAGGGTTGTTGTCGCGAAACCAGGTCTGGACGGCCATGACAGGGGAGCCCGCGTGATAGCTCGCGCCCTGCGAGAGGCCGGGTTCGAGGTGATCTACACGGGCTTGCATCAGACCCCCGAGCAGATCGCCGAGACGTCCGTCCAAGAAGACGCGGACGCTGTGGGACTATCGATCCTTTCCGGCGCGCACATGACCCTGTTCCCGAGGATCGTCGACGAACTGCGAGCCCGCGGGGCGACAGACGCCCTCATCTTCGCCGGGGGCATCATCCCCGACGCTGACATCGAAGCTCTCGGTCGGATCGGCGTGTCGAGGGTGTTCACACCGGGTGCGCCGCTCGGCGAGATAACCGGGTGGCTCGAGGCGACCCTCGACGCCCGCGAGCCGGCCGAAGAAGGCCAGGAAAAAGACCGACAGAAAGTCAATCCAGGAGGTTAGGTGGACCTGTTCGAATACCAGGGCAAGCAGTACTTCGCCCGATACGACATCCCGGTATCCGCGGGAGGCATGGCCGACACCGTCGAAGAGGCGGTGACCCAGGCGGACGCCGCCGGCTACCCGGTGGTGGTCAAGGCGCAGGTGCAGGTCGGAGGGCGAGGCAAGGCCGGTGGCATCAAGCTTGCCAACAACGCCGACGAAGTTCGAACCCACGCCGGGAACATTCTCGGCATGGACATCAAAGGCCACGTCGTGGCCCGCCTTTGGGTGGAGCACGCGTCGGACATCTCCAAGGAGTTCTACGCGAGCTTCACCTTGGACCGCGCGGCAAAGAAGTATCTCGCAATGGTGTCCGCAAAAGGCGGCGTGGAGATCGAGACCGTCGCCGAGGAGGACCCCGACGCGATCGCCCGCCTCCACATCGACCCGGCGAAAGGCTTCAGCGAGGCTGACGCCGCAGACCTGGTGGCGCGCGCCGGCCTCGACGCCGAAGCAGTCGACGGCGCGATCGAGATCCTTGCGAAGCTCTACCGGTGCTACGTCGACGGCGACGCAGACCTCGTCGAGATCAACCCGCTCATCCTCACCCCCGAGGGCAAGGTGCACGCACTTGACGCAAAGGTCACCCTCGACGACAACGCCGCCTACCGTCACCCCGAGTGGGACGCATTCCGTGACATCGACGAGTTCGACGAGCGGGAGCGCCTGGCGCGCTCCAAAGGTCTTCAGTACGTGGGCCTCGACGGCTATGTCGGGATAATCGCCAACGGCGCCGGTCTAGCGATGAGCACCTGCGACGTCGTCAACCAAGTTGGCGGTAGCCCCGCAAACTTTCTGGATATCGGTGGCGGGGCAAACGCCGAGGTTATGGCCAACGCGCTGGAGGTGATCAACTCCGATCCGAAGGTGCGTTCCATCTTCATCAACATCTTCGGAGGGATAACTCGCGGCGAGGAGGTCGCTAACGGGATCAAAGCCGCGCTCGGGCGGGTCGACATCTCCGCTCCGATGGTTATCCGCCTTGACGGAACGAACGCGGAGGAGGGCCGCAAGATCCTCGCAACGGTCACCTCGGAGAAGGTTCTCTCGTCGCCGACGATGCTCGACGCAGCCCGAACAGCCGTTCAGCTGGCAGGAGGGAGCGCCCGATGAGCGTCTTCGTAGACGAAACCACCAAAGTAATAGTGCAGGGTCTCACCGGCGGCCAAGGTCGCTTTCACGGGTTGCGCAACAAGGCCTACGGCACCCAGGTGGTCGCTGGGGTCACCCCCGGCAAAGGCGGAGGCGACGTCGAGGGGATACCAATGTTCGACACTGTCGCAGAGGCGGTCGCCGCCACCGGCGCGAACGCCAGTTTCGTTTCGGTGCCACCCCGCTTCGCGGCCGACGCAATCTTGGAGGCTGCGGCTGCCGGCGTCGGTTTCGTCGTCTGTATCACCGAGGGCATTCCAGCTCACGACGAGGCGCGTGCGTACAACACTCTCGTCGAGAGCTATCCGGCCACCCGGCTGCTAGGACCGAACTGCCCTGGGATCATCAGCCCAGGAAAGTGCAATATCGGCATCACCGCAGGCGAGATCGCCCTCCCCGGTGGCCCCGTGGGTATCGTCAGCCGGTCAGGCACTCTCACCTACCAAGCACTCTACGAGCTGAAGCAATTAGGCGTCGGTGTCACAACTTGTGTCGGTATCGGCGGCGACCCGGTGCCCGGCACGAATTTCGTCGACTGTCTCGAGGCGTTCCAGGCGGACCCCGAGACGAAGGCGATAGCGATGTTCGGCGAGATCGGCGGCTCGGAGGAAGAAAAGGCCGCTGCGTTCATCTCTGAAAAAGTGACAAAGCCGGTCGTCGCCTACATCGCGGGCGTAACCGCACCGGCAGGTAAAAAGATGGGCCACGCGGGTGCGATCATCTCGGGCTCAAAAGGCACCGCGAGCGCAAAGATGGAAGCGTTGGCGGCGGCGGGAGTGCACGTGGTCAACAATCCGACCGAGGCCGGTTTGAAGATGGCGGAGATCGTCAAGACCCTTTGATGTTGCGATGGTCTTGAGGTTAACAACGAACGCCCGGGCCTTAAGGCCCGGGCGTTCGTTGTGAAGCTTTGCTGTTTTAGCGGCTACCCGAGCCTGCCTCCGACAATCGGGGCGTTCAGCTTCAGGTTTCCGGCGGATCCCTGGAACTGTGCGCCGCCGAAGCTGAAGACGCCTCCGTCAGCTGCTACCAGCCAGTAGCCGTTGGCGTTGGCGCTGCGCATGATAGAGACGATCGGGGCGTTTAGGTGCATGCCTCCGAGGGAGCCGTAGAAGGCGGCATTCCCGAAG
>JAKBBS010000131.1 GCA_021808425.1 Actinomycetes bacterium | reverse complement strand
TGAATGGTTATGAGCCGGCCCGCGGTGGGCTCGGCGACGATCAGAAGGTGCCTCACGTATCCTGCGCTGTAACGATCGCACACCGGGCACCCACATTTGGGGTCGAGGGGGCCGCCGTCACGGGCGAAGCGCTGCGACCGCAGACGGATACGCCCGCTTTCGCCGAGTGCGACCCCGTGTCTCGCCATCCGGGTCGGGGCGACGCAGTCGAACATGTCGACGCCGAGGGCTACCGCCTCGACGAGCGATCTCGGATCACCGACGCCCATCATGTAGCGGGGTCGGTCGGCTGGAAGCTTGGGTAACGAGGCTGCGAGAGCTTGGAGCATCTCGACCCTCGACTCGCCCACCGACAGGCCGCCGATCGCGTAGCCGTCGAAGCCGATCGCCACGGTCCGCTCTGCGCACTCGGCGCGAAGCTCCTCCGACACGCCGCCCTGGACGATCCCGAAAAGGCTCTGGTCCTCCCGGCGATGAGCGTCGCGTGCGATCGCCGCCCACGCCAGGGTGCGTTCCGCCGCCGCGCGCACCGTCTCAGGGGGGGCGGGCAGACCGCAGCAATGGTCGAGCACCATCTGGATGTCCGCGCCGAGTTGCTCTTGGATCCCTACAGCCGACACGGGGTCGAGCCGGTGCTCGGCGCCGTCGTAGACCGACTTGAAGCTCACCCCGCCGTCGTCTACCCGGCCGCGTAGCGAGAACACCTGGAATCCACCGGAGTCGGTCAGCGTTAGACCCCGCCAGCCAGTGAAACGCCCGACTCCGCCGAGAGCTTCGACGGTCTCGACGCCCGGGCGCATCATCAGGTGGTAGGTGTTGGCGAGGACGATCTCCGGGCCGATCGACTCCAGGTCGCCTGCGTCGAGAAGCTTCACGGCACCACGGGTACCGACGGGCATGAAGCACGGCGTCGAGAACGACCCGTTCGCCAGCTCGACCGTTCCGGTGCGCGCTTTGCCGTCGACGCAATGCACTTGCATCCGGGCCGGCCTCATACGATCATCGTCTCCGTCACCGGCGTGCGGTGATCATGGCGTCTCCGAAGGAGAGGAACCGGTAGCCCCGCCGCAGCGCCACGCCGTACACGTCGCGCCATCTGGGACCCATAAACGCCTCCATGAGCACAAGCAGAGTCGAGCGCGGCTGGTGGAAGTTGGTGAGCAGCACGTCCGTGACCGACCAGTCGAAGCCGGGCCGGATGAACAGTCCGCTCTCCCCCGCCAGGCTCCCGCTCGCAGCGGCGCTCTCCAACGCCCGGACCGTGGTGGTGCCGACAGCAAGCACGCGCCCCCCACTCTTGCGGGCGTCGAGGCAGGCCTGCCACGTCTCATCCGGCACGCTGTAGCGCTCGGAGTGCATTTCGTGGTCCTCAGCGTGCGTCACACGAACCGGCCTGAAAGTTCCGAGGCCGACAGCCAGATCGACGCTGTGCAGGCTCGCTCCTTGCGCCACGATGCCGTCGAGCACGTCGCGGGTGAGGTGCAGGCCCGCCGTCGGAGCCGCTACCGAGCCGGGCAGCGTCGCGTAGACCGTCTGGTAGCGCTCCGGGTCGGCGAGCCGCGCCTTGATGTAGGGGGGCAGCGCCATCTCTCCGCAGCGCTCGAAGATCACAGCGGGATCGTCTAGGAGTCTCACCCGTCGCCGGCCACCGTCGAGACGCTCGCCAACCTCGACGACAGCTTCGGTCTCCTCTCCTGGGTCGCCGTGATAGCGGTCGCCATCGCCTTGGCCCGGGGCGGACGGCACGCCGAGGAGGCATCCTGGCGCCAGTTTGCGTCCCGGTCGCACCAAAGCCGACCAGCACCGGGCGTCGCCGGGTTCGGGTGCGAGGAGCAGGACTTCGGCATTGGCGCCCCCCGGCCGTCTAAGGCGAAGACGCGCCGGCAGGACCCGACTGTTGTTGACCACGACGACGTCGCCGGCTCCGACGAGCGAGGGAAGGTCGCGCACGTGGCGGTCGTCGAGCGCGCCGCCGGGGTCGAGCGCGTCGAGCAGTCGGGCCGAGTCACGCTCCTCGAGCGGGACCTGCGCTATCGACGACTCGGGGAGCGGGTATTCGGGTACCTCCACGACTGGCCGCTACGCGCCCGGCGAGACGCCGCCGGTCACGGTCAAAAGAGGCTCGCCTCCTCCGGCGTGCGCCCGTCGGGTACTGCGAGCCCGAGGTGGCGCCAAGCTGCCGGCATCGCAACTCGACCCCTCGGGGTGCGCATGAGCAGCCCGAGCTGGAGAAGGTACGGCTCGTACACGTCCTCGACAGTATCGGTCTCCTCGCCGACACTGACCGCCAGGGTCGAAAGCCCGACCGGCCCACCGCCGAAACGTGAGCACACGGCGTCGAGGATCGCGCGGTCTACTTTGTCCAATCCGAGATCGTCGACACCGAAAAGTTCGAGCCCGTCGCTAGCCACAGCCAGGTCGACCGTGCCGCGGGCGCGGACCTCGGCGAAGTCCCGCACTCTTTTGAGCAGGCGGTTCGCTATCCGGGGCGTCCCACGCGAGCGGCGGGCTATCTCGGCGGAGCCGGAAGGCTCGATCTCGGTGCCGAGGATGGAGGCGGAGCGGTCGACTATCGCTTGAAGCTCGCCGTGGCTGTAGTAGTCCATGCGCGCCACGAAGCCGAACCTGTCGCGAAGCGGCCCGGTGATGAGCCCGGTTCTCGTGGTGGCCCCGACGAGGGTGAAGCGAGGCAGGTCTATCCGGATGCTCCTGGCGGTCGGGCCTTTGCCGAGCACCACGTCGATCTGGAAGTCCTCCATGGCCGGGTAGAGGATCTCTTCGACCGCCCGGCCGAGGCGGTGTATCTCGTCGACGAAG
The DNA here is from genome assembly GCA_021808425.1 of Actinomycetes bacterium. Next base: position 6,696 of record JAKBBS010000131.1, on the reverse strand, counting down.
AGGACGTCGCCTTCCACCAGGTTCGTGAGGATAGCGGCGAGGTCCCCGGCGCGCACCAGGGCAGGCCCGGAAGTGACCCGCAGGCTTGCGCCTACCTCGTTGGCGACTATCCCCGCCAGGCTCGTCTTGCCGAGGCCGGGCGGGCCGGCGAAGAGCAGATGGTCGACCGGCTGATCGCGGCGGCGGGCGGCTTCGAGCATGATCTCGAGGTGCTCCTTGAGATCCGACTGGCCGACGAAGTCGGCGAGTCGGCGAGGGCGAAGGCCTGCCTCCTCGGCGGACTCGATCGGGTCGGCGGTCGGGGCGACCTCCCGGATGTCGCCTTCCTCCCTCACGTCGCCGACATCTCTAGCACCTCGGCGGGCTGGCGTGGCGGATATCGGCGTTGTCGGTCATCGACGCGCCGCCAGCTCTCGAAGCGCCAGCTTGAGCACGCCGGCGACGGGACCGTCCATGCTCACGACCGACTCGGCGTAGCGGATCTCGTCGGGTCCGTAGCCTAGAGACGCCAGCGCGCTGCGAACGTCCTCGCGCACGGACGTCAGTGACACCGTTGCACGCCGGCCGGCGGTGCCCTCCACGCGCTGCTCGTCGCTGCTGTCCTCTGAACCGCCGACGTCGTAGAAGTCGTCGAGCTTGGACTCGAGCTCGATCACGAGCCGCGCCGCGGTCTTTGCTCCGATACCCGGCACGAGGCGCAGGGCGTCGACGTCCTTGATCGAAACGATCCGCCGGAGCGCCCCGGGCGAGTGGACGGACAGCATCGCGAGCGCCACCCCCGGCCCGACGGTCCTAACGGATATGAGCGCTTCGAAGCAGTCGCGTTCCTCCTTGGAGACGAAACCGTAGAGCACGAGAGCGTCCTCGCGTACGTGGGTGTGGACGTGGATCGACACATCCGAGCCCTCCGCTCCGAGACCGGCCACGGCCGAGGAGGCCATGAGCACCCGGTAGCCGACGCCGTGGACGTCGACCACGACCTCCATCGGCCCGGCGCTTCGTATCGAGTATTCGCCGAGCGTCCCTCGCAGCGATCCGATCATCGAAGAGCGGATCCCGCGACGCGAAGGCCGGCTCCTGCGAGATGCGTGACAGCCAGAGCAAGAGCGTCAGCGCGGTCCGCCGGCCGCGGCGGCGACGGGAGTCCGAGGAGCATGGCCACCATCGATTGCACCGCAACCTTGTCGGCGCTCCCGTAGCCGGCGACGGCGAGCTTCACCTCGTTCGGGCTGTACTGGGCGACCGGTATCGCACGGCGGGCTGCGCAGGCGAGGGCAAGTCCGCTCGCCTGGCCGACCGACATGGCAGTCCGCGCGTTGACCTGGAACAGGACGCGCTCGACGACGACCACTTCGGGTCGAAGGTCGTCGAGGAGCTCCTCTAGGTCGCGCAGCAAGATGGCGAGGCGCTCGGCGAGCGGGAGATCCGTCGGGGTCGTCAGATGTCCGAAGGCGGCGCACTCGAGGTCGCTACCCACTCCGCGCACCGCTCCGTAGCCGCATCGCGAGAGACCAGGGTCTATGCCTAGAGCGAACACCAGTTCGACTATACTACGCTTCGACCAGGTTCAGTATCTCATCTGGTATGTCGAAGTTCGCGTACACGTTTTGTACGTCGTCGTGATCCTCTAGCACGTCGACGAGGTGCAGTACTTTTCTGGCGTCGCCCTCGCTGGAAAGTTCGACGCTGGTCGTGGCGAGAAGCGTCACCTCCGACGAAGCGACGGCTATCCCCGCGTCCTCGACGGCTTGGCGGACGGTGTTGACGTCAGCCGGCGACGTCGTGACCTGCCACTCGTCGCCGAGGTCGACCACGTCGAGCGCGCCTGCGTCGAGAGCGGCGAGCATGATCTCGTCCTCGGTGACTGCACGTCCGACGGATATGACGCCTCTGCGCTCGAACTGCCACGACACTGCGCCCGGTTCGGCCATCGACCCGCCGTTCTTGGAGAAGGCGGAGCGTATATCGGACCCTGTCCGGTTGCGGTTGTCTGTCAGGCACTCGACGATCACGGCGACACCGTTAGGGGCGTACCCCTCGTAGGACACCTGCTCGTAGCGGACCCCTTCGAGCTCGCCGGTGCCCCTCTTGATCGCGCGTTCGATCGTGTCGAGGGGCACGGACGCCTCCCGCGCCTTTTGGAACATCGTTCGAAGCGTCGGGTTCGCGTCTGGATCCCCGCCGCCTTCGCGCGCGGCGACCTCGACCTGTCGGATCAGCTTCGCGAACAGCTTCCCCCGCGCCTTGTCGGCTGCGCCCTTCTTGTGTTTGATGGTTGCCCATTTGCTGTGGCCGGACATGGTCGGGTTTCCTCCTACTGTTTGGATCGTGAAGCGCTCGACGCCGGGACCTTGACGTGCGAATCGAGCACTGACTCGAGGAACATCTCGTGGAGTCGAAGGTCCCCCGAAAGCTCCGGATGGAACGCACTGACGAGGCAGGAGCCCTCGCGGCACAGCACTGCACGGCGCACCCCGTCGCTCCCCTCGACCGAGGCCAGCACTTCGACCCGGGGGCCTACCCGCTCCACGAGCGGGGCCCGGATGAACACCGCGTGGAAGGCCCCCGACGCGCGGCCCGCAGTGCGAGTGCGGCTGTCGGAGGGGAGGCCGTCGACGACGAGGTCGGTTTCGAAGGAGTCCACTTGACGCCCGAAAGCGTTGCGCCTGACGTCGATGTCGATCCCGTCGAGCTGGTGCTGGTCCGGCCGGCCGTCTGAGACCGAACGCGCGAGGAGGATCATCCCGGCGCAGGTTCCGAACGTCGGGATCTTGTCCTTGACCCGTCGGCGGACCGGCTCTAGCAGGCCTGACGTCTCCAAAAGGCGCGAGATGGAGGTCGACTCCCCGCCTGGCAGCACGAGCGCATCCACCTCGTCGAGGGCCGCCTGGTCCGTGACCGCCACCGCTTCGACGCCGAGGCGCGAGAAAACCTCGACGTGCTCGCGCACGGCGCCTTGAAGAGCGAGGATCCCGACTTTGAGGTCCAGCAGCTGCGTCGACGCTCCCATCTACGTGCGGCCAACAGCGAGGGGTGCTGGCAACCCTGTTCCCGACAACCCCGCTCTTACGAGCCTCGCTCTTACCAACCTCGCTCTGCGAGCCTTGTCTCGACTGTCGAGGCGTCCTGGCCTCTCATGGCGTCGCCGAGTCCACGGCTGACTTTCGCGATGATCGAAGGGTCCTTGAAGTGGGTGGTGGCTTCGACGATGGCCCTTCCGAAGCGGACCGGATCCGAGCTCTTGAAGATCCCGCTGCCAACGAACACGGCTTCCGCACCCAACTGCATCACCAGCGACGCGTCGGACGGCGTCGCGATGCCGCCGGCGCAGAACAGAGGAACCGGCAGTTTCCCGGTCGCAGCGAGCTCCTCGACAAGGCCGACCGGCGCCTGGAGGGTCTTCGCCCAGTTGAAGATCTCCGCGGAGTCCGCCACGGTGATCCGCTTGATGTCGGAGGTAATCGAGCGGATGTGGCGCACCGCCTCCTTGATGTCACCCGTGCCGGCCTCCCCCTTGGAGCGGATCATCGCAGCACCCTCGGAGATCCGCCTGAGCGCCTCGCCGAGGTTAGTCGCCCCGCAAACGAACGGCACCGTGAAGTGGTGCTTGTCGATGTGGTGCACCTCGTCGGCTGGTGTCAGCACTTCGCTCTCGTCGATGTAGTCGACGCCGAGAGCCTCGAGGACCTGCGCCTCCGCGATATGGCCGATCCGGGCTTTAGCCATTACCGGGATGGTCACCGCCGCTTTGATCGCCTCGATCAGCGCCGGGTCGCTCATCCTTGCGACACCGCCGTCCCTTCGGATGTCGGAGGGCACCCTTTCGAGGGCCATCACGGCTACCGCACCTGCATCTTCCGCGATCTTGGCCTGCTCGGCGGTGACGACGTCCATGATCACGCCGCCTTTGAGCATGTCGGCCATGCCCCGCTTGACTAGGGGGGTGCCGGTGCGGCGGGTCTGCTCGGGCTCGTTCATGACAACCAGTTTAGGAGCCTCAGAGCTCTTGCAACGCCCCGCATCGGTCAGCGAGGCTTATCCGCCAGCGAAACTTCTCCGCGCTCTTAAGCGGGTCAGCAACCCAGAGGTGCGCGAGGCGCGGCGTCTGGCCTGCGACCAGGGAACCTTTGACCGCTATCTTCTCGAGCGCCGAAACCATTGCCGGCGGGTAGCGCGTCACACCGACGGCCGCAGTGTCGAGGCGGGTGTCCCTGTCGGCGGGCAGAACGTAGGACCTGCCGAGGCCGAAGGTTGCCACGAGCAGCGTCTCGGCTGCAACATCCCCGTGGCGCAGACGGTAGAGGACTTCCGCGAGGACCGACTCCAGCTCGACTAGCTCCAACTCCTCCAACAACCCCGTTGTGACAGCCACAACTTCTGCTCCCCGGCGGGCGCCGCTAGCCATAGCGTTGAGACCTGGGCTTTCGACGATCACGAGTCGTGGGCTTCGAAGCCCGAGGGTCGTTGCCAGACCGTCGACGAGGTTGAAAAGGCGCGCGTGGTCGACCGGGTCGGCGTCTCGACCCCCCAGGCTCGCCTCGACAAGGCGGTCGGCTGCGAGGAACGGCCACGCCCCGAGACCCGCTGCTGCCACAGCGAACACGACAACCCCGGCGAAGGGCCCTCCCGCGATACCTGCAACCAGGCCGGCGAGCAGGGACGGGGCCGCCGAGAAGGCTGCTGCCACCCGGATCTCGCGCCGCTGCGTGGCTCTACCCATCCCGGCCCCCCGGCCGCCCCGGCAGCCTCGAAGCCCAGTCGCGCGGCGAACGGGGAAGCTCGAATCTCGTGGCCGTCTTGGCGATCATTACCGACGATCGTATTCGCCGTTCGGCTGCAGCGGAACCGATACGGTTCACGAGCCGCTGGATCGACGTTTGCGGCACCTCTGCACGCCTGCGCACCGCCAGGTCGAAAAGTTCCAGGTACCGCTGCGACAGGGCGTCCATCGAGAACTCCTCGGCGCGCAGCCGGCCACGGCGAACCATCGAGCCGACCCGATCGGTTGCGCTCAGCGCCTCGGCCAAGGCCCCCGAAAGCGCCGCCACGTCCCCCGGGGCTACGAGGATCGCCTCCTGGCCGCAGCGCGCGACTCTGCGGTAACCGGCGAGGTCGGACGCGACGACCGGTGTCCCCGCCGCCAAGCCTTCGAGGAGCACGACGCCGAAGCTCTCACCGCCGAGCGACGGCGCGCACAGCACGTCGGCCCCGCGAAGCCTCGCGATCTTCTCCGCCTCGCCGATCCTTCCGAGCCATTCGATCCTCGTGTCGGCGCCGTATAGACGCTTCAGCTGGTCGGTGTCGGGGCCCTGCCCGGCGATCCACAACCGCACCCCGCCGCCGAGCCCTTGAGCAGCGCGCAGGAGCACCTCGAGGCCTTTGCGAGGCTCGTGGCGTCCCACGAACAGCACCGTCGGCCCTTCGCTGTCCCACGCCGGCGAACCTTCGTAGCGGGCGACGTCGATGCCGTTCCACACGAGCTCGTAGTCGCCGCCAACCGCTTGCGCTGCTGTGTCTCGGGCCTCCTCCGAAACCGCTACACGCACGTCGAGGTAGCTGCTTCCGTAGCTTGCGAGGGGGCGGGTGAGGTCGAGCCACCCGCTCGGGCCGCTTCGATGAAACGTCCCGACCGTAGGGCAGAACGCCGTCACCAAGGCAGTGAGACTCGGACCCGGAGTCAGCGGCTCGTGGATGTTCAACACGTCGAAGCGCTCGTCGCGAAGCGCCCTGACCGTTCGCAGGGCGGCCGCCGGGTCGGGGGCTATCGCTGCGAGGGAACCGTTGGACGCGGTCGGGATCGAGCTGCCTAGCGGTGTAACCGAAGGGTCGGGCGGCGGTCCGTCGCAGGGGCCGAGGACCCGGGCCTGTACACCGGCGCGCCGAAGCGCCCGGGCGAGACCGAGGACCTGCCCCTGCACGCCGCCGGGCAGTGTGAGGCTGTATGGGCAGACTATGCCGACACGCACCGGCCTAAAGCTATCTGAGCGGGCGCCCGCGGTCGCTCGGCCAGTTCGGGGCGAGCAGATGCCACTGGGTCGGAGCCCGGCGGATCAGGCGCTCCAGTGATCTCGCCACCTCCTGCGTGACCGCCAGCACGTCGTCGCGCAGGCGGCCGGTGCGCTTAGCTTCTATCGGCTCGGCCAGCACACCGAGGTGACTGGAAGTTTTCGCCAGAAAATAGACCGCTCCCGGCATAAGCGTCGCACCGCTGCGCAACGCCAGGGCTGCGGGACCGGCAGGCAACGCGGTGACCTCACCGAAGAACTCGACCTCGACCGTCGCGGTCGTTCCTACGGCGCGGTCGGAGAGCAGGCAGAGCACCTCGTTTCGCGCGAGGGCAGCGGTGCAGGCCGCGGCAGAGCCGGGCCCGGTCGGTATCACGTTCATCCCGAGCCGGCTACGCATGTCCACGAACCACTCGAAGAAGCCTTCCGACGCGAGCCGTTCGACGACGACACTCACAGGCCAGCCGCGGCGCGCGACGTCCGCTCCGCCCCACTCCCAGCCGCCGAGATGCGGCACCGCGAGGATCGTACCGCCGCCCCGTGCGACGCTCGCCTCGAGGCGCTCGAATCCCTCGTAGCGGATGCCGGCCTCCAGCTTGTCGGGGCTCACGCTCGTGAGTGCCAGGCTTTCAGCCCAGTAGCGCCCGTAGGATGCGATCGCCTCGTCGACGAGCGACCGCATCCTTACCCG
>JAKBBS010000130.1 GCA_021808425.1 Actinomycetes bacterium | reverse complement strand
GACGTCGGACCGGGCAGTCTGGCCCTCCACCGGTAACTACTGCCGGGGAGGCATAGCCGTGTCGCGCCTCATGAGCTCGCGAGGGATTGCCGTTCTGCCCGAGGGGATGAGCAGGGAGCGCTTCGAGTGGCTCGAACGATGGGTCGAGGACCGCACCGACATCATTGCGACCCCCGGCACCGAGAGCAACGTCAAGGAGATCTACGACCGTTGCGCCTCCCTCGCTCGCGAGCCGGGCAACGTGATCTTCAATCAGTTCTCCGAGTTCGGGAACCACCTCGCGCACTTCCAGGTGACCGGGGCGGCCCTCGGGCGAGTCTTCGAACACGTGGCGAAGGACCGGCCCGCTTCGCGTCTCGGCGCGTTCGTGTCGGCCACCGGTTCTGCGGGAACGCTCGGCGCCGGCGATCATCTCGCCGAACGCTACGGGTCGAAAGTCGTCGCGGTCGAAGCTCTCGAGTGCCCGACAATGCTCTACAACGGTTTCGGTGAGCACAACATCCAGGGCATCGGCGACAAGCACATACCTTTTATCCATAACGTCTACAACACCGACGTCGTAGTAGCAGTCAGCGACCGTGCCACGGACCATCTGGCGGTGACCTTCGACGCGCCTGAGGGCCTGCGCTACCTTCACGACCACCGGGGCGTGCCCGAAGACGTGCTTGCCGGCCTCGAACACTTTGGGCTGTCTGCTATCTGCAACGTCGTGGCCGCGGTGAAGACGGCGAAGTTGCTGAGCCTCGGCGAGGATGACGTCATATTGACCGTCGCCACCGACGGAGCGGCCCTCTATAGAAGTGAACTGGACCGCATCACCGGGCGCGACTTCCCGGACGGTTTCGGCCGATCGGACGCGGCGGGTTCATTCGACAGGTTCATGCTCGGCGCCGGAACTGACAACGCCGTCGAATGCACGCAGGTCGACCGGGCCCGGATCTTCAACCTCGGCTACTTCACCTGGGTTGAGCAGCAGGGCGTTTCGTTGGAGCGCTTCGAGGTGCGACGGCGCCAGGATTTCTGGAGGTCGATCCGATCCGTCGTGCCGGCTTGGGACGAATTGATCCGGGAGTTCAACGCCCGAAGCGGTGCGACCGTAGGCTGAACGGTCGAGCGTGGAGTCGGTTCTCACCTGCTCGGGCTGCGCCGCGACGGTCAATGTCGACGATCGAGGCGATCCGTACCCTTTCCGCTGCCCGAACTTCGATGCAGGCGACTCCGCTAGCGGTGACGTGGACCATGTCCTTGTCCCTGCGCCGGTCGACCTATCTGACGGGTTCCCGACGGCAGGGATCGAAGGGAGGAATCCCTTCGAGGTGTTCCGTCGCCAGCTGGGTTCCTACCGGCGGGCGCGGGCGCTCGGCTTGAGCGACGGCGCTTACCTGGAGATCGTCGGCCGCCTCGACGATCGCATCGCAGCACTCGACGGCAAGGGGTTCGCAGTGACCCCGTTCTATCGAAGCGGCGCAATCTCGGACGCGCTCGGCTTCGACCCGGCCGGGGGCGTTTGGGTCAAAGACGAGACCGGTAATGTCTCCGGAAGCCACAAGGGCCGCCATCTCATGGGTGTCATGATCCACCTTCTGGTGAGCGAGACTGCCGGGTTGACAGACCCTGCGCGCCGACCGACCCTCGGTATCGCAAGTTGCGGCAACGCAGCTCTCGGCGCTGCGGTGCTAGCAAGAGCAGCCGGCTGGCCACTCAAGGTGTACGTACCGACCGATGCGGACGCGACCGTACGGGACCGTGTCGGGGACCTCGGCGCGGATATCGTCGTCTGCGAGCGACAGCCCGGCGAGACCGGCGACCCAACCCTGCGCCGCCTCCTCGACGGTATCGATTCAGGGGTGCTTGCATTCACCTGCCAAGGAAACCTGAACGCCCTGTCCATCGAAGGTGGCAGTACGCTCGGCTTCGAGATCGTCGCCAGCCTCGTCGAAGGATCGATGACCGCCGACCACGTCGTCGTGCAGGTCGGGGGCGGGGCGCTGGCGACGGCCACGATAAGAGCTTTCGACGGCGCCGTCGAAGCCGGGCTGCTCGGCGAGACCCCGAGGATCCACACGGTGCAACCAGCCGGTGCGGCTCCGCTCGCTCGTGCCTACACGAAGCTGCGAATGCTCGCAGGCGACCACCCGAGCCGCCGGGATATCGAACTCCACGCCGCCCGAGCGGCGAGACAACGCTCCGAATACATGTGGCCATGGGAGCACCCCGCCAGCGTGGCGTCGGGGATTATCGACGACGAAACCTACGACTGGCTTGCGGTGGTCAAAGCGATGATGAAGACGGGGGGCACCGCGATCGTCGCAAGCGAGGGCGAGCTTCTAGGTGCGCATGCCGCTGCCCACGCCGCCGGCTTTCCTGCCTCGCCTACCGGTAGCGCCGGCCTGGCAGGAGTCGCCAAGCTGGTTCGCGAGGCGACGATCGGAGCCTCCGATCGGGTCGTCGTGTTAGTCACCGGAGCCGAGAGGGGCTGATTAGCTTCGAGGCCGGGCGTCAGCGCCTGGCGGGGTCCTCGGCTACCGGCCTCGAAAGCGGGACCGGGTCGGGAACTCCCGGCAGGGCTCCATCGGCGGGCCGGCCGGCTGGCGTTCCTTGAGGAGACCCGTTCCTGCGCTCGGAGTGCTCCGCAGCGCCGTCGCCCTGGGGTATCGACCGCTTGAGGGTCTCGAAGAGGGCAAGGCCCTGCGACGCCAGACCGCTGACGACCTCCGCCATGCCCTCCGCACCGTTTAGGACCGTCAGGTTCGAGTTCTGCAAGCTGTCGGCCGCAGCGCGCAACATCTCGGGCAGCTGCGCTATCAGCTGCTGGTCCAATGCGACCCGATCATGCGCCGCACCCGCCTCGCCGATCCGGCTGAGGCGTTCCGCCTCTGCCTCGGCGAGCAGCTTGATACGCTGCGCCTCGGCCTGGGCGGGCCGGATAACCTCCGCCACCAGCTCACGCTGACGTAGCTCGGCGTTACGCTCGGCAAGCGCCGTCTGGGCTTCGAGCACGTTCTGGGCGGCCTGCGCCTGTGAGAGCGGGCCGGCCTGAGCCGCTTGCGCCTGGGCCGAGTCCACCTCAGCCTGATATCCGGCACGGGCGACCGCCGTCTTGCGTTCGAACTCGGCCTGGTTGCGCCGCGATATCTGCTCGGCCTCTGCCGATGCCTGGTCCGCCTCAGCTTGGGCGACCCTCGCAGCGCGCTGCACCTGCGCCACGTGCGGCGCGGCGAGCGCCTTGATGTAGCCCGAGCCCAAGTCGTCGATGCTCTCGATCTGAAGGGCGTCGACGACAAGGCCGATCTTGGACATCTCGATTTTGGAGGCTTCGAGGGCTTCCTCTGCCAGGCGCTGGCGTTCGCGGATGATCTCCTCGACGGTCATTGACCCGATGATCGAACGTAGGTGGCCGGCGAATATACGCCCGGTCAGCACCCCCATCTTCTCCTCCGCAGCAAGGAAACGCTGCGCTGCGCTCGCGATGCCCTCAGGGTCGGAGCCGACCTTGAAGGCGATAACGGCCTTCACTTTCACCGCTATCCCCTGTTTGGTGACGCACTCCTCGTCGACTTCCGCCTCCTGCATGGAAAGGGTTAGATAGCTCACCTTCGAACGGAACGGCAGGACGAAAGCGCCGTGGCCAGTGACGATCCTGAACGGGAGCGTCCCTTGCCTACCGCCGCTTACGAGCATCGCCTGGTCGGGTCGAGGAACATGCCATCCGAACATCGCTGCACCTACCTTTCTACGCGGACTATAGCCCCCCACGGATCCTTAGCGGAGAGCCGCCGTGTCATGGACGTTTACCAGCGAGCGGTGCCGACCAGCGATGCGGCGAGGGAAGTCAGCCGGGAAACGCAGTGACCTCGACCACTCGGCCGGGACGCGAGTTGAGCACAAGCACCTGGCTGCCGGCCGGGATCGCCTCCTCGCTGTAGGCGATAAAAGATTCAGATCCTCCGCGCATGGAAAGGAGCACCTCGCCGGGACGCCCCGGTCCGGGTATCCGGAGCGTGACGTGCCCGAGAGCCCCGACGACCCGGTCGTATGAGTCGCTGTCCATAGCGGCTCTACGCTACACCGGCCGCGCCCGCAACCTGTCGGAGTACCGCCAGTTCGCACACGCTCTCGACGGAGCGCTTCGGCCCGGCTACCACCAGGTACTCAAGGTTACGAAGGTGGCTGACGGTGCCTACCTTCACGCCGGTCGGGTTGTGGATGCCGATCTGGGCGCCGACGTAGCGTTTGGAGTCGAACGCGAAGGTCGCCACATGCCCGTGGGCGCTGCACATGTCGACGAGGTCTTCGAGATCCACCCACGACTCGTTGTTGTACGACACGACCACCACCGAGGCGGACACGTCGCGGATCAAGCGCCGAAGCGCAGATGGCATCTCGCGTTTGGAGTTGAACACGCTCTTGGTGGCCCCGTCGCGGCTGTCGATCCGTTTGCAGGCCGCCCCGTAATGCTCTGGCGCGTCCCAAGCCACGAGGGTCTCCCAGATGTGATAGTTCGTGAAGTAGCGGTGCTGATTGTAGGGAGGATCGAGGTACGCGAGGTCGACGGCAGGCAACTCGCCGGCGGCTACGGTTGCGTCGGCACGCACGGCCAGGCCCGGGCCGCCCAGCAGCTCGGGCACACGAAGCTCGAGAGGCTTGTAGGAGCGCTCAGCCCAGCTTTTGATGTACGCCATTTGCAGGCCGGTCGTCGAGTCCACCCGGTCGGCCGCGTCGATCAGGCTGGTGAGCAGGATCGGCCACAGCGGACTCCCGGCGAAGTCGCGTTCGAGTGCGTCTCGGATCGCATCGATCCTCTCCCCATTGAAAGGCTGGAAGAACCTGGATTTGACACAGAAAGTGTCAGTGAAATACCCGGCCTCGCCTCGAAGCGACCCCAGGTAGCGCAAAGCCTCGGCGAGCTCGCCGCGCTCGACGTCGATGGCGTCGGTCTGTATGTAGCAGCGGGCGAAGATCTCGGAGTAACGCGCGGCGTCAAGCGCCGTAACGTGCGCTCCGCGGCGTTTGAACTCCTGTGCGACCCTCGTCGTTCCGGTAAAGAGATCGAGAGCAGTTGTGGCGCCTACCGCCGTCAGGATCTCCCCGAGGATCGGGACGAGCAGTCTTTTGGAGCCGAGGTACTTGATCAAACGGGGAGTCCGGGAACGACAACCAGCCGGGCTGGTCTCGGGGATAGCGGGCGGCCCGGGAGGACCGCCAGGTCGCCCCGGCCGGGCGACTGCAGGTGGGGCGACTGGTCGACGGTCACGGCTCCAAACTATAGGTAGAGTCCCGCGTCAGTAGCATTGTCTGTCGTCCCTCGTAGAGTAGATGTCGCCATGTCTGAATCCGACCCAGGTTGCCGAACGCATACTCGACAACGTCGTCTCGGGCTCGGGGAAGCTTTTCGCAAAGCGGCCGCGTGACCGGCGCTGCCGGCGAGGTGGTCGTCGGCCTCGACGTCGGCACCACCGGCGTCAAGGCTGTGGCCTTCGACCTCGGCACCCGGCAGCGGTCCACAGCAATCCGCGAGTACCCGCTCTTGCAGCCAGCCCCCGGCCAGCAGGTACAGGACCCCGCCGCGGTCCTCGCCGGCGCTCAAGCCGCCCTCGCAGAGTGCATCGCCACCTCGGGCGGGGCGAAGGTGGCGGCGATATCGCTGAGCGCTGCGATGCACGGGCTTGTAGCGCTCGACGACAGGTGCCGACCTATCACTCCGCTCGTGACGTGGGCCGACGGGCGCGCGGCGCTCGAAGCCGCCGAGCTTGCACGCGATCCGGCATCCCTGGACCTCCAAGAGACCACAGGCACACCCGTGCACCCGATGACTCCGCTCGCCAAGCTCGAGTGGTTCCGGCGCAACGACCCTGCAACCTTCTCGGCGGCCCGCTGGTGGGTCGGGCTCAAGGACTACCTGATCTACTGGCTGACAGGGACTCTCGTCACCGAGACCTCCTCCGCGTCGGGTACCGGGCTGATGGACGTCACCACCCGGCAATGGAGCGCGCCTGCTCTCCAAGCGTGCGGGGTCGACTCCAGCCGGCTTCCCGAGATACTGCCCACGACCGCGGTACTGCCGCTTCGAGGCGACGGCGGCCTGACCGCCTCTCTTGGCATTGCGGCCGGTACTCCCGTCGTTGTCGGTGCCGCCGACGGCCCCCTCGCGAACCTCGGCTCGGGCGCCGTGGACGTCGGGATAGCCGGCCTGTCGCTTGGTACCAGCGGCGCTATACGGGTAGTTACCCACGGGCCGCACCCGGACCGCCTCGGCAGGGTCTTCTGCTATGGCCTCGTCGAGCCGTTGTGGGTGGCAGGCGGGGCGATCTCCAACGGTGCCGAAGTCCTGCGCTGGGCCGCACGAAGCCTCGCGCCCGCGACTCTTCCGGGCGAACCCGGCGACCCGGGCGCGCACCCGGCGGACGGCGTGTCCGCGGACAGCGACGGAGTCGTGATGCTCCCGTTCCTGCTCGCCGAGCGGGCACCTCTTTGGAACCCCGATCTCGCCGCGGCGTTCGTCGGGTTGCGACACCACCACGGCGAAGCACACATGCGCAGGGCTGCGATGGAAGGCGTCTGCGTGCAGATGCGCCTCCTACTCGACCGAGTCGACGCGCTGCACCCGGTGACGAGCATACGAGCGACGGGCGGGGCGTTCCGCTCGCCGTTGTGGAAGAGTCTCATGGCCGCAGCGCTCGAACGGCCGATGACGGTCACCGGCGACGAGGAAGGCACCGCCCTCGGGGCTGCGGCCCTCGGCCTGCTCGCCGTCGGCTACTCGGGGACCCTCGGCGAGGCATTAAACGCCTTGGAGTACCACGTCCGCGACGACCCAGAGCCGGAGCACGTCGATCCCTCGCTGGTCGCCGCGTTCGGCGCGCTTCGCGATAAGACGGCCGTGTTGGTCGATGCCCTGGCCAGGAATGTGTCGGCCACCCGCTAGGTACTTTCAGCGCCACCACGCAGTTCGACGCTCTGGTCGCCGCACGCCCACTTCATCTACCAACAACGTAGTATAAAACCATACGGTTTCGGTAGAGCATTGGGTTTACGGAGCCCAGGCTAACCTGCTCGGCGTGGCAGGTGGTTCGGCGGCACGAGCTCGACGAAAACTGGTGGACATTGGAGTGCCCAGCGTCGAGCCCCCATTAGTGTAAGACGCCATGTCGAAGGTTCTCAGCTCCCTGCCGGTCGGTGAACGGGTCGGTATCGCGTTCTCGGGGGGTCTCGACACCTCCGTGGCCGTGGCGTGGATACGCGACCACGGTGCGGTCCCCTATTGCTACACCGCCAACCTCGGCCAGTACGACGAGCCCGACATCGACTCGATCCCCGACCGGGCCCTCGAATACGGCGCCGAGAAAGCGAGGCTGGTCGACTGCCGGCGCCAACTCGCCGAGGAAGGCCTCGCGGCGATCGCCTGCGGCGCGTTCCACATCCGCTCCGCCGGACGGACCTACTTCAACACGACCCCGCTCGGCAGGGCGGTCGCCGGCACCCTCCTCGTGCGGGTGATGAGAGACGACGGGGTGTCGATCTGGGGCGACGGCTCGACATTCAAAGGTAACGACATCGAGCGCTTCTACCGCTACGGGCTTCTCGCCAACCCGCAGCTTCGCATCTACAAGCCGTGGCTCGACGCCACCTTCGTATCCGAGCTCGGCGGCCGCAAAGAAATGTCGGAGTGGCTTACAGCCCACGACCTCCCCTACCGCGACAGCGCCGAGAAAGCGTACTCCACCGACGCCAACCTGCTCGGCGCCACCCACGAAGCCAAAAAGCTCGAGCACCTCGACTCGTCGATCGACCTCGTCGAGCCGATCATGGGCGTCGCGTTCTGGGATCCCAATGTAAAAATTGACCCCGAGGACGTCACAGTCACCTTCGAGCAGGGACGCCCCACCGCAATCAACAACAAAGCGTTCGACGATCCCGTCGAGCTTCTCGTCGAGGCGAACTCCGTCGCCGGCAGGCACGGCCTCGGCATGTCCGACCAAATCGAGAACAGGATCATCGAAGCGAAGTCACGCGGAGTCTACGAGGCGCCAGGGATGGCCCTCCTTCACATCGCCTACGAACGTCTGCTCAACGCAACCCACAACGAGGACACCGTCGCCGCCTACCACAACGACGGGCGCCGCCTCGGCAGGCTCCTCTACGAGGGCCGCTGGTTCGACACGCAGGCGATGATGATCCGCGAACCTCTCCAGAAGTGGGTCGCCGCAGCCGTCACAGGAGAGGTCCGGCTCCGCTTGAGACGCGGCGAGGACTACTCGATAGTCTCCACCGAAGGCCCGTCGCTGTCTTATCATCCCGACAAGCTGTCGATGGAACGCGTCGAAGACGCAGCGTTCGGCCCCCAAGACAGGATCGGCCAGCTCACCATGCGCAACCTCGACATCGCCGACACGAGAGCGAAACTGGAGCTCTACGCGACCCTCGGCACCCTGCCCGCCGGGGACTTCACGCTCGTCGGGGAAATCTCTCCAGGCGGCGCCGAGGCGATCACCGCCAACCCGACGACGAAAGGCGAGGAAGACACAGCGCTCGACCAGGCTGCTCTGGAGTCGGGCGTCGACTAGCGCCGAGTTCTTCACATACAGTCGAGGGCTGGTCGTCCGGGGGTTCGGGGGTGGGCCCCCGGGAGCGACCCCTAAGACCGCGCCGCCAAATGGCCGGAAGCCCAGGTCGCAGATCGGACTCGAGCATCAACAAACCCTACGACCGAAGTCAGGTACTCGGAAAGCTCTGAACCCGGGCCCTCGCCAACATTCCCTTCCCCTCGCAAGCCACGAGCTCATCCAACTCGACCACGAGTTGGGCGCCACACCAACCGGGCCGACGACGCCCGTTGGCGGATCGCTGAGTAGGATCCCGTTCGGCGATCCGCTAGCGCCTAGCGACGGTTGGTCATGCACGGACTACTCGGCCGCCAACAGTCTCCACGCGGAGACTCGTCCACAGGACCTACGGAGTTCGCGAAACAGTCTCCACGCGGAGACTCTTCCACAGGGTCTCCGCCTTGCCTACCCGAAACCCATCAACCTGACCTCCCATAAAATTTCGAAGGAGACCACCAGGCAGGTCCGAGCCATTCGATAACGCTACTCGATTTGTCAGAACACGCGTTCGGTCCGGAGCTGATTCAACCTGCTTGTTGGCACAACACGACCTCCCGACGGCGACTGCGCCGAGAGGCAGAAATGGGTCGCCGCAGCCGTCACCGGCGAGTTCCGGCTCCAACTAAGACGAGACGAGGACTACTCGATCTCGGCGCGTATGGTGGCATCGGCGATGGCGTGACCCATAGCGTCGAAGAGCGGTGTCCCTCCACGCGGCACGAGACTGGCCGCCGACCAGAAGGGCCAGGCAGCCGAACATGGACTCGTATCCAGCTGTGGTCAGGCCGGTGTAGATATTGTCGACTACTCGGGCGCGATTTCCGACCTTGGATCCGAGACCGCCCATCCCGCCACGCCAGCCGTTGTCCCTCTTGCGCGGTCTCTCACAAAGGTTGCGCGGTCGCGCGGTCTCTCACAAAGACTGTGAGCGTAATTGCACCGAACTTGTGCAATTCCGCTCACAGTCTTTTGCTTCAGCTACTGA
>JAKBBS010000129.1 GCA_021808425.1 Actinomycetes bacterium | reverse complement strand
AGCCGCGGCTGCTGCGCTCACGTTTGTCGCCCCGTTCGTCCCGATGCTCTTCCAGGGCGAGGAGTGGGGGGCTTCCACGCCTTTTGCCTATTTCACTGACCACACCGACCCTGACCTCGCGCAAGCTGTGCGGGATGGGCGCAGGCGCGAGTTCGAAGCCTTCGGATGGAAGCCGGATCAGATCCCCGATCCCGAGGACCTTGCGACCTTCGAGATGTCGCTCCTCGATTGGTCCGAGGTACGGCTTGCATCGCACCGCGATCTTCTCGATTGGTACCGGGCGCTGATCGCAATACGCCGCAGCCGTCCCGAGCTACTCGACGGGCGCCTCGATAAGGTGTTTGTAGAGAGGGCAGGCGAGCAGGTCTTCACCGTGTCGCGGGGGGCGATCACAGTCGCAGCCAACCTTGGAAACGACGAGGCCGCTGTCCCGATGCCAGGCAACCGCGTCCCCGACAGCCGGTACGCAGTTCTCGTCAGCTCGAACCCGGCCGCACGAATATCGGGCGATTACCTGACGCTTCCTGGTGACGCCGTGAGCGTCCTCTGCGCCGAGTCGGCGCCCCCACAACATTATTTCAACCCCGCGCCCAGCGGCTCGGGACGTCTAGCCGGATCGGAGGATCCAACTTGACCTTTGCGGGATCGGCGTTCGGGGATGGCTGGCCGGTCGAGTCCTGGCCTGGAAGCCCCTATCCACTCGGATCGAGCTACGACGGAGCCGGGACGAATTTCTCCGTGTTCTCGGAGGTGGCTGACGGCGTCGAATTGTGCCTCATCGACGACGAAGGCGACGAGACGCGGATCCCTCTCGAAGAGCAGGACGCTGGCTGCTGGCACGCTTATGTACCGAACGTTTCCCCAGGGCAACGCTACGGCTACCGGGTCCACGGTCCGTGGGAACCTGCGGCGGGTTTGCGATGCAACCCGGCGAAACTGCTCCTCGATCCGTATGCGAAGGCGATCGAAGGTTCGCTCGACTGGAGCAGCGCCTGCTTCGGTCACGTTCCCGGCGACGAGCAGGTCCGAAACGACGCCGACAGCGCTTCACATGTGCCGAAGTCTGTCGTGCATCAGCCGTACTTCGACTGGGGCGACGATCACCGGCCGGGCGTCGCTCTGCACGACACGATCATCTACGAGACGCACGTCAAGGGTCTTACAAGACGTCACCCCGGGATCCCGAGGCAGCTTCGTGGAACCTTCGCCGGTATGGCACACCCCGAATCGGTCGATTACCTGACGTCGCTCGGGGTTACCGCTGTCGAGCTGATGCCGGTACATCAGTTCGTGCAGGACGGTCATCTCCTGGAGCGAGGACTACGAAACTACTGGGGTTACAACTCCATCGGGTTCTTCGCTCCCCACAACGAGTACGCAGCTACGGGGCAGCGCGGCCAACAGGTTCAAGAGTTCAAGGCGATGGTCCGCACCTTGCACCGAGCCGGGATCGAAGTTATCCTCGACGTGGTCTACAACCATACCGCCGAAGGGAATCACCTCGGCCCGACGCTGTCGTTTCGCGGCTTGGACAACAGGGCCTACTACCGCCTCGTACCTGACGGACAAGCCCACTACTACGACACCACTGGAACCGGGAACAGCCTCAACGTCAGCCATTCGCGAAGCCTGCAGCTGATCATGGATTCCTTGCGGTACTGGGTGACAGAAATGCACGTCGACGGGTTCCGTTTCGATCTTGCGGCCACTCTGGCCCGGCAGTTCTACGACGTCGACCGGCTGTCCGCCTTCTTCGACCTCGTCGATCAGGATCCTATCGTGAGCCAAGTGAAGCTGATCGCCGAACCGTGGGATCTCGGCGAAGGCGGCTATCAGGTCGGAAACTTCCCGCCGCTGTGGTCGGAGTGGAATGGCAAGTACCGTGACACTACACGTGACTTCTGGCGCAGCGAACCGGCGACGCTGCCGGAAATGGCGACGAGACTGACTGGCAGTTCGGATCTCTACAAGGCCGACAACCGCCGACCGGTAGCCAGCGTGAACTTCGTTACGGCCCACGACGGCTTCACGCTCGCCGACCTCGTCTCCTATAACGACAAGCACAACGACGCCAACGGCTACGACAATACCGACGGCGAGAGCCACAACCGCTCGTGGAATCTCGGCGCGGAGGGACCAACCTCCGACGGAGAGGTTCTCGCTCGCCGGCGTCGCCAGCAGCGGAATTTCCTGGTCACGCTGCTGTTGAGCCAAGGAGTGCCGATGATCCTGGGCGGCGACGAGGTTGGGCGCACTCAGCTTGGCAACAACAACGCCTACTGTCAGGACAACGAGGTCACGTGGTACGACTGGACCCGCCCGGACACGGACCTTCTCGACTTCACCCGCCGTTTGATAGCGCTCCGCAAGTCCCACCCGGTCTTCAAACGGCGCCGCTGGTTCCAGGGAAGGCCGATCCGCGGGGTCGCCGACATCGTGTGGTTCAAGCCGGACGGTACCGAGATGACCGAAGAGGACTGGGGGTCCGGGTTCGCCCAGTCGATCGGGGTCTTGCTAAACGGCGAGGCGATCATGACCCGCGACGGGCAGGGCCGCCGGGTCGTAGACGATTCGTTCGTGCTTCTTCTCAACGCGCATCAAGACGCAATCCAGTGGCGGCTCCCTCAGGGCTACGGGGTCGGCTGGGAGTACGTTCTCGACACGACCGAGGGAGGTTTTGCGCGCTCTCGCCGGGCCGCCCGGCGTTTGAGCGTCGGCCCGTCGTCTGTGGTACTTTTGCGTCGTCCCCGCACCACCCAGTGAGTCTCGCCGAGGACGCTTCAGCTTCTCAGGGTTGACTTTTGCTGCTTTGACTCGTCGACAACGTGGCCCATACCGTCTTGCCGTCGTCCTCGGCGATCATGCCCCACCTGCGAGCCACGACGGCCATGATCTGCAACCCCCGTCCATGTTCGTCGTAGGGTCGTGGGTGCTTGCGAGTCGGCCCGGAGGCGGTACCGTCTGAAATCTCGATGAGCACCTCGTCATCCAAGTGAGTCAGACGGAGAGTTACCGGTGGCCTTGCGTGCAGGATCGCGTTGGTGGCCATCTCGCTAACGAGTAACGTGAGGTCATCGAGGGCTGGAGGCGACGACCACCTCGCGGCGACCTCGGACGCGAAGCGGCGGGCTGTGGCCGCGCCGGTATTGTCGGATTCCAGAGCGATCTCGAAGGACGAGGCGGGTTGGGGCGTGCGAAACCTCGCAACGAGGATCGCAACGTCGTCGGCAGCACCCCCCGGACACAAGTCGGATACCAACGCTCCTGGAAGGCCATCGACATCACCATCCCAAAGGGCCGCAACGTGCGCTGCCCTGTCGATCCGTGCGTCGGTATCATCCGCCCGGGTTTCCACCAACCCGTCAGTGTAGAAAACAACTGTTGTCCCGGACTCCAGGGTCACCTGACTGGACTCCAGCAGCACGGGCCCTGCTCCCAAGGGCGGACCGAGGGAACCCGCTAGACGGTTAGCGGCTCCGTTATGCACCACGATAGGAGGAAGGTGCCCGGCGTTCGCGTATTTCAGTGAGCGAGCTTGGGCGTCGACGACCGCATAGACGCAGGACGCTATCTGGTCTCCCCCGAGTTCGCGTAGACGAGCGTCCACAGCTTCGAGCAGTTCAGCCGGGTCCATGTCCAAGCCGGCGTACGCACGGACGATGGAGCGCAGCTGCCCCATAGTTGCAGCTGCGCGTATCCCCTTGCCCATCACGTCACCGATGACCAGCGCAGCCCGTGATCGCCCTAAATCTATCGTCTCGTACCAGTCCCCACCCACCTCGGTACCACTCTCGCCGGGCTGATAGAAGGTGGCTACCTCCAGGCGCTGGGCGTTCGGCGAGGGAACAGGGGCCAGCGCCTGTTGAAGCTCAATGGCGATCTCATGCTCACGGCGAGCCGCTGCACGCCTCGCGTGTTCCAGCTCGAGGTTCGACCGTACACGGGCAAGAAGTTCGACGGCAGAGAACGGCTTGACCAAGTAGTCGTCAGCACCAGCGTCCAAGCCCTCTACAGCTGACTCCTCGCCGGCACGCGCCGATAGCAATATCACGGGCGTACTAGCAGTAGCCCGGTCACCACGAATAGCTGCGAGAAGGCCGAAACCGTCGAGTTTCGGCATCATGACATCTGAAATGACGATATCAGGTGTCATGGAACGGACCGAGTCGAGCGCGGCCTCCCCGTCAGCGACGGTCACCACCCTGTATCTGTCTGCCAACAGCGACTGGATGTAGCGGCGCATATCGGGGTTGTCGTCGGCGACCAGGACAGTAGGGAGCCCTTCGCCGTCTGGTGGCGGTGCCTTGTCTAACGTTTCGTGCACGGGTTCCCCATCCGGGCCGAGCCACCGCATCGCCTCGGCGACGTAACCCGACACGATACCGGCACCAACGCGGGTTTCCGGTGCCGTGATAATCCCCTCGTCGGGCGCCACCGCCAAACGCACGACGAACGTCGTTCCCTCGCCTGGAACGCTCTCAACGTGGATCGAGCCGTCGTGTAGCGCGATGAGCTCCGCGACCAGCGCAAGCCCTATACCCGAGCCTTCGAAACTGCGAGACCTCGCACCTTCGACACGGTGGAAGCGCTCGAACATGTGGACCTGGTCCTCTGCCCGGATCCCGATGCCGCTGTCGCGCACGGATAACTCAACAAAGTCGCCATCGCGAACGAGGCGGACAGTTATTCCCCCGTCGAATGTGAACTTCAAGGCGTTGGACAGAAGATTCGACACGATCTTCGCCCACATCTCGGGGTCGACGCGTACCGCCACGTTGGCCGGCGAGCAGTACACCTCGAAGCGCAGTCCTGCCCGCTCGATTGCGCTCCGGAACATCTCCGCAATCACCTTCGTCGGGGCGCCCAGGTCGGTGATCTGCGTCTGCGCCTCAGCCTGTCCTGACTCGAGTCGAGAGAACTCGAGGAGAGTGTTCACAAGCTTCAGCAGGCGCTCGCTTGACTGGTACACAGTGTCGAGACGTACACGCTGCGAGGCGGTGAGCGGGTCATCCCGGTCGTTCAATGCGTCCGCTACGGGACCCAGGATCAACGTCAGAGGAGTGCGGAACTCGTGACTGACATTAGTAAAGAACGCTGTCTTGGCTCGATCGAGCGCAGCGAGATCCTGGGCGCGCTGGCGTTCAGCGTCGTAGGCGCGGGCGTTCGACATGCTCGAGGAGATCTGGTTGGCTACCAGTTCGAGGAACCCCCGGTAGCCCTCGTCGAAAGGGCGAAAGCGGCTGAGGCCTGCTACAAGCGCCCCGTACGGCGAAGTCGAACCTGTGGAGCCAATGCTCATGAGCAGCGCGGATGACACCGGCTCATTCCATGCGCCTTTCGGTACCCCGGCGAAGCGAGACTGGAGATCGTCGACCAGGACGCTCTCGTGGGATACCAGGTCACCGAGGGGCCAGAGACCGCCCTGGAGCGCAACGCTTCGAGGAGCGATCGGCTCCCCGGGATCGGTCCCGACCGCGAGCGCCAGGCGGCCGGCGCTCTGGTCGAAGGCGTAGAGCAATGCGAACGGAAGCACGGTCGGCTGCGAAGCCAGCTCCGTTTGCGTCGCTTTGATCACTTCCTCTTCGGTTCGAGCGCGAGTCAGTGCCGTTCCTAGCCGCCGCAGCAGATCGAGGCGCCGCTCGCCTATGACCCGCTCGGTATCCTCACTGACGACGCAGAGCATCCCTGCAACGGTTCCATCCTCGCCCGACAGAGGTGAGTAGGAGAACGTATGATAGGTCTCCTCCTGGTAGCCGTTACGCTCGAGGAACAACTGGAGCGACTCGTCCCAGGTTGCTCGTCCGGTTGCAAGCACCGAATGGATCCGTGGCGCGATGTCGTCCCATATCTCCGCCCAGACCTCCGCTGCGGGACGCCCGAGCGCCCAAGGATACTTCGCTCCCAACGTGTCGAGGCGGTACTTGTCATTGCAGAAGAATGTGAGCTGCGGGCCCCAGGCCATCCACATCGAGAATTTGGAGGAAAGCACGACGTGGACTACCGAGCGGAGACTTTGCGGCCATGTGGCGGGCGCTCCGAGCGGTGTGGCGTGCCAGTCGACTTCGAGCATCCGAACCCCGGCGTCGCCAGCTGACCGGAACAGCCGTTCCATGTCGACTTCAGCAGGTTCCGCGCTGTCGCCTGTACCCATCGCTTGTGTCACCTCGGCGCTTGGGATCTACTCGATATTGAAGTAATCCCGTACTCCAGCCAGTTCGAAGAATCGGGCCACGACCGGGCCGGCCCGCAGAAGTACGAGGGTCGACCCGAGCTCCTTAGCGTAGTTGTGCACCGCTACGAGCGCCCCCAAGCCGCTCGAATCGATGAACGTTACTTCTGAAAGGTCCATCTCGAGTCGACCCGGAGCCACCGCCTGAGCCACCTTTTCTCCAGCTTCTCGTAACTCCGACGCTACCGCCAAGTCTATGTCGCCCGACAACACGATATGAGGAGCAGATTCACTCGTCGCGATGGCCACCCGGGCAACTCTACACGCTGGCACTAGGCGCCTAGCCTTTCCCATTCGCCGCCTAGTTCACACGTCGGGCCTGTCGCGCTCAGCAGCCACCCGATGGGGCACCTGGAAAATCCGAAGTATCGTGACGAGGTTCGTCCCGCCCGTTATCGCCCACAGACGGGGCAGTTGGCAGACCTGGCTTCTCCAGGCAGAACGCGAGGCCTCCGAGGAGTTTCGAGCCGGTCGAGCACTCCACCAAAAGCAGGCCGAGGACGCCGGTGCCGACATCGATCCCGCCCACAAGACCGGTGCTGGCCATGTAGAGCATTCCCCGCCCCAGGCGCCGACGACC
This sequence comes from Actinomycetes bacterium, assembly GCA_021808425.1. The sequence goes on along the minus strand of JAKBBS010000129.1, from coordinate 2,895 downwards.
TTCGCCGACCGAACGCCGAAACGTCCGCTCCGGGATGAGATCCTCCGTCTCGGGCCTGTCATGTTCGACAGGCACAACCACGCCCTTTGCGTCGCAGATCGAATTCTCGCAGGGCTCCATCGCTGGTCCCGGTTAGTCGAGTTTGGCGATTGGCGCGCCAGCAAGGCGGGTACAACGTAGGCGACGCTTCGGTTGAATCCCCTATTCGGAAAGGCGACGATGACGCGCAACACTGCACCTGACGACGAAACGCGAAAGGCCGACCACGAAACCGATGTTGCCCACACGGCTGACAGGGCACCGACGCAAGAGGAGTCTCGAGCCGCGGAGGCCTATTCGGCTGGCAGGGATCCAGGCGAGAGCCGCTCGGTCGCGGAACACGAGAAGGACATGATGGAGTCCGGAGCCAAAGTTAAAGGCGAAGGCGCTATCGAGTAAGCCCGTCGCTCGTACTCGTATTACGAAATCTCGCACATTCCAACTAAGACACCTAAAGGACAGAGAATATGGCAGAACAGCTTTCAGGGGCGACAATCGCCTTCGTTACAGCTAACGAAGGCGTCGAACAAGGTGAATTGACAAGCCCTTGGAACGCCATCAAAGAAGCCGGTGGCCGACCTGTGCTCGCCGCACCGAAGCAGGGCGAAGTCCAGGCATTCAATCATTTGGACAAGGGAGATGCTTTCGAAGTCGATGTCACGACTGACGAGCTCGACATCGCCGCATATGACGGGATCGTACTTCCCGGCGGAGTCGCGAACCCCGATCAACTTCGCCTTGATCGTGCCGCAGTGGCGTTCGTGAGGTCATGCTTCGAGGCGGGCAGGCCCGCGGCCGTTATCTGTCACGGACCATGGACACTGATAGAAGCGGACGTCATTCGCGGCCGCAGCCTCACGTCCTGGCCTAGCCTGCAAACCGATATCCGAAACGCTGGCGGTATTTGGCACGACGAGGAAGTCGTCGTGTGCAACTCCGGGCCCAACACCATGATCACTAGTCGCAAACCTGACGATCTTCCGGCGTTCTGCTCGACGCTCGTCGACGCCTTCTCGAAGGCCCGGGCCCGCACCTGAAGCTGACTTGACGGATAGCGCTCGTCGTGCGCCACGATGGTCGATATGGCGACGAGGCCTACTACGGTTTTGACGGCACCGCCTCTTTCTCCGATGCTCGCAAGTCCGGGAACGTTGGAATCGTTGGGCGGCGACGAGAGTTGGGCGTTCGAAATGAAGTGGGACGGGATGAGGACGCTCGCGTACGTGGAAGCGGGCAGTGTCCGCCTGTTGTCGCGAAACGCCCTCGATTTCACCGTTTCTTTCCCGGAGATTTCTCCACTGGCCAAGGTTATGGAAGGTCATTCGGCGATCTTTGACGGGGAGTTGGTCCGCTTGGACGGGCTTGGACGGCCCAGTTTCGGACTTCTTCAAAAGAGGCTTCATGTCACAGAACCGGAACTTGCGCGCAGACTTGCGAAGGACGGGGCGGCAACACTTGTTCTGTTCGACCTCCTCTATCTTGATGGCGAGTCCCTTCTCTCAACGCACTACGTGGAACGTCGCCGCATGCTCGAAGCGCTGGACTTGGGCGGCGCAGCTTGGAGAACGCCCGCTTCGTTCGCGGGGGGTGGAGTCGACGCCGTGAAATTCAGCGTCGAGCACCATCTCGAAGGAGTAATAGCCAAAAGGCTGACGTCGACGTATCAACCGGGAAGGCGCTCTCCGGCCTGGGTAAAAATCAAGAATATCCGCACCCAGGAAGTGGTTGTCGGAGGGTGGACGCCTGGCAGCGGCCGCCGCGCAGGGCGTATCGGCGCTTTGTTACTCGGCGTTCCGGCCGAAGGTGCCTTGAGCTATGTGGGTAAGGTCGGCACCGGGTTCAGCGACGCCTTGCTCGCCGATTTGGCGCTCGATCTCGCAAGGCTGGCGACTCCGGTCAGCGCGTTCCAGGCGGTTCCGCCACGCGACGCGAGAGATGCCCGCTGGGTGCTCCCACAGCTTGCCGGCGAAGTCTCATTTACCGAGTGGACGCCTGACCGCCGTCTACGCCATCCATCGTGGCGGGGGCTTCGACCCGACAAGCGCCCTGACGAGGTCACCTTCGAAGACGTTCGGGTAATCTCGGTGGATTCCAACGAAGGAGAGGGCGGTTAATGGCGCAGCGGGCGGTATGGTCCGGGGTCATCAGTTTCGGGCTTGTCAACGTCCCTGTCGGCATGTTCGCGGCGACCAAGGAGCACGAACCGACCTTCCACCAGTTCGCAGCGGGAACCACGGACCGGATCCGCTACCGGCGCGTCAACGAGAGGACCGGCGAGGAGGTTAAACTCGCCGACATCTCCAAAGGAGTGGACCTGGGCGGCGGGAGCTACGTCATGGTGACCGACGACGAGCTAGCCGCGGCTGCCCCCGGGCGTTCGCGGGCGCTCGAGATCTCGAGTTTCGCGGATCTGGATCAGATCGACCCCGTCTACTTCGACAAGACGTATTACTTGGCACCGGCGACTGCGGAGGCTCGCAAGACGTACTCATTGCTTCGCGACGCTATGTCGGATGCCAACAGGGCTGGTATTGCTTCGTTCGTGATGCACAACAAGCAGCACCTCGCTGCGATTCGCGCTTCGGGCGAAGTCCTCGTTTTGGAGACCCTGTTCTTCGCAGACGAAGTAAAGGACCCGAAGTCCCTCGACAATCTCCCCGACAGAATCGAGTTCAACAAGGGGGAGCTTGCGATGGCGGACTATCTCATCAAGTCGATGGACGAACCGTGGAACCCGGAGGCCTACCGCGATACCTATATTGACCTCGTCAACGAGCTGATCGAGGCTAAGCGACAAGGTAATGAAGTCAGACAGCTCGACGAGGCCCTGCAGCCCACGAACGTCATCGACCTGTT
>JAKBBS010000128.1 GCA_021808425.1 Actinomycetes bacterium | reverse complement strand
CGGGGGCAATCAGCAAAAGGTTCTGTTTGCCAAGTGGATGAGGCGGCGCCCGAAAGTGTTTCTCATGGACGAACCGACCCAAGGAGTGGACGTAGGTGCCAAAGCCGCACTCCATCGCCAGATCCTTCGGGCCGCGGCAGACGGCGCAGCCGTGGTAATAAGCTCGTCGGACGTTGACGAGCTTGCTGCGTTATGCCACGAGGTTCTCGTCGTGCGAAGCGGGAGGATAGTCGCCCGCCTCGCGGGTGACGCCGTTACGGTCGCTGCGATCTCACATGAATCACTTGGTGCCGGCGAGGAGAGAGTTGCGTAATGAGCGGACCACGAAGAACCATCAACTTTGGACTGGATCGCTTCAGCGGGTTCTACCTGTGGGCTTTGGCTATCCTGGTCTTCGGCGTTTGGAAACCGCACCTCTTCCTGACACAGGCAACTCTTCACTCGGTCGCGTCGTCCCAGGCGATCGGAGCGATGCTCGCGATAGCGGTCCTCGTCCCTTTGGCAGCGGGTGCGTTCGACCTGTCGATAGGGGCAACCATAAACCTGTCTGCGATCATGGTTGCCTGGCTGCAAAGCGCTCACCACTGGAACATGTGGCCGGCGATGCTGGTCGCAGTAGGCACCACCTTCCTCGTTGGCGTGGTCAACGGCTTCATCGTGGTCAAACTGCGGATCAACTCCTTCATAGCGACACTCGGTATGGCCACGGTCGTCGCTGCCGTCCAAACCATCGTCTCGGGTAACAGCCAGCCTCTGCCGCCCACCGCGGCAGCGTGGAACAACCTTACGCAGCGCACGGTCGGAGGATTTCAGATTGTCGTGCTGTACCTGGTCGTCGTCGCGATCTTCTTCTGGTGGCTGCTCGAGCACACCCCGGCCGGCCGGTATATCCACGCAACTGGCGGCAACCAGGAAGCCGCCCGGCTAGCCGGGGTACGGGTCAACTACTGGACTTGGACGACACTGATCATTTCGGCGACCGTGTCGGGGATCGCAGGCGTCCTCTACAGCTCGCTGTCAGGCCCTTCACTGAGTTTCGGCGCTACCCTCCTCCTGCCTGCGTTCGCGGCAGCGTTCCTCGGCTCGACGCAGCTCAAGCCTGGCCGCTTCAACGTGTGGGGGACGATGCTCGCCGTGTACGTCCTTGCAACGGGAGTCAAGGGACTCCAGCTGATCACAGGGGTGCAGTGGCTGAACGACATGTTCAATGGCGTCGCGCTGATCGTCGCAGTCGGTTTCGCGGTTTGGCGCCAGCGCAGCGCTGCTTCACGTCGCAGGACCACAGCCGGCCAGCAAGATCATGGCTCTGAGGCGACGAACGAGCAGGCTGAGGTCGCTGGCGCGTCCAGCGGCTGAGGCGCCGAAGTCTGTGCGCGATCGGCCGCTGAACGCCCTTGTGATCCATGCCAAATCCCTGGCCACGTTTTAAGGAGTCAAAGATGCTCGAGCTCGACGCTGACGTAGCTGAAATAGTCGCCATGTTCCCGCTCGGGACGGTAAACGCAGAGACACTCCAGGCGGTGAGGCAAGCCGACCTCGGGCCGGCACCGGAACTGTCGGATCATGTCGTCCGCCAGGACCACGTTGTGCCCGGCGATCCCGAGGTGGTCGTCCGGGTCTACAGACCGCTCGGCTTCGAAGGCCCGCTGCCGTGCGTGTTGTGGATACATGGAGGAGGCTACGTACTCGGAAGCTACTCGATGGACGACGCCCGCTTCGACGCGTGGTGCCTTGACTATGGAGTAGTCGGTGTCTCGGTCGACTACAGGCAGGCGCCGGAAAGCCCCTATCCGGCGCCGCTCGAAGATTGCTACTCGGCGCTTCGCTGGGTGTGGCGCAGCCATGAGGACCTGGGTGTCGACCCCGATCGGATAGGTATCGCCGGGATAAGCGCCGGCGGGGGACTCGCCGCAGCGCTCGCGATACTCGCCCGGGATCGAGGCGAAGTTCCGCTCATCTTCCAGCTTCTCGAATGCCCGATGCTCGATGACCGCCAGGTCACCCCTTCGAGCAGGCTTGAAGGACTTGCCATCTGGAACCGCGAATCAAACGAGTTCGGGTGGCGTTCCTACCTCGGGGACCTATATGGCAGTCCTGACGTCCCCGGCTACGCGGCAGCGTCGCGGGCGACGGACCTGAGCGGGCTCCCGCCTGCATACGTCTGCGTCGGGGCGCTCGACGGCTTTCGCGACGAGAACGTCGAGTATGCCGGCCGGCTCAACCAGGCGGGAGTGCCTACGGAGCTGCACGTGTACAGCGGTGCGCCTCATGCCGCCGGCGTGTTCGCGGGAACCTCAGTCGGAGCGCGGTACAACCGAGGCTTGGCGGAATGGCTCGAGCGTCAGCTCTCCTGAGTTAGTAACCGAAGCCGGAAGTCGGCGATTGCTTACGAGGGCGACAAGGGCTCATTCCCATTCGATGAGTTCGTCGAAGCGGGTCGGCCAGTAGCGGGTGTAGCTCGCGTGGAGGCTCGAGAAATGCTCCCGCATCAAACGGGACGACTTGGTGGTCTGCCCGGCCACAACCGCCCGGGCGATGCTGCGGTGCTCGTCGAGGATCTGCTCGCGTATGGAAGTAGTGTCCATTCTGGAGACGACGTGCTCGTGCCAGAGGTGGTCGACTGTCCGGGTGAGCAGCTCGATTACCCGGTTTCCCGAAAGCTGCTCGATCGCCCCGTGGAAGCCGTTCGCGGCATTCCAGTAGGACTGGCCTTGGAGTGGCTGCACGAGCGCCACATACGGTGCAAGGCTGGCGCGCACCAGATCGCGGTCGGGGTTCCGCGCAGCCATCTCGGCGCATAGCGGGGCGAGGGACAGCTGGGCTTCGAAGAGCTCCGAGTATTTCGCTCCCCCGAGGTGTAAGTACAAGGCGCTGGTCCTGGCGAGGTTGCGGGGGTCTATCGCGTTGACGATGGGCCCACCGCCCGGGCCCGGCTTGAGGCGGATGATTTCCTGAACCTCTAAAAGCCGGAGCGCCTCGCGAAGCGAGGCCCGGCTGACCTGGTAGCTGGCGAGCATCGCAGCTTCCGGGGGCAGCATGTCGCCGGGGCGAAGCTGCCTCGAAACTATGTCGGAGACGATCGCGGCAGCGACAGTCTCGGCGCGCTTGACAGCGCGCCTCGGTCGGTCCGCCGAGCCGGGGTTCGATTCGGGACCTGAAACCCAGCGGTTCTGGTGCGTTTCGGGCTCAGCATTGCGCCGTCTCCTGGACGCCACCGGCTGTCGCGACGGCTCCGGTTGGCGCGACGGCACCTTCGGTCTCGATGTCGCAACTGCACCCACTGGGGAAACCCTCATCGGCCTGGAGGTTACTGGACGGACATCTCCCTAACGAGGAAATGCGCAAAACTGCTAGCGGCTGAGATGTTGCCCCGCCAGCCAAGCGAACACCATGGCGGGCCCCAAGGTGCCCCCCGCGCCGCCGTATGTCATGCCGAGAGGCGAACCGCAGGCGTTGCCTACCGCATAAAGGCCAGGTATCGGCTCGCCGTCGAGGTCGAGGACTCTCGCATCGGGATCGATCCTCGGACCGCCCTTTGTACCGAGAGCGCCGCTTTGCACGGGTAGGGCGTAGTACGGCCCCGTGTCGATCGGCCCCAGGGTGGCCTCCCGGGTACCCTTGAAGGCGGGGTCACCCCACCAACGGTCGTGTGCGCTGTCGCCTCGCTGGAAGTCCGGGTCGCGGCCTTTGCTGACCTGCGCATTCCAACGATCTACCGTCGCAGTTAGATTGCCGGACGGTATGCCGAGACGTTCGGCGAGGCTTTGAAGGGAGGGGGCTGCGATGAGCCAGTCGGCGGCTTTGACCGAGTCCTGCCCCTCCCCGGACTCTTTTATTCCGGCGCTGCCCGATCCTGGGGAGCCGTATTGCCTCACATATTCATGGTCGAAGATCAGCCAGCACGGCAGGTTGGCGTAGTCGAAGCGGCTGACGTCTTCGACGTGGAAGGCGCCGCCGAAAGCGTTGTAGTTCGCCGCCTCGTTTGCGAAGCGTCGTCCCTCACGGTTCACCATTATCGTGCGGGGCCTGGAGCGGTCGCCCGACAGCAAGAACCGGTTCATCCGGTTGACGCCCGGGGGGAGCTCGCCGACGGGAATCCACCATGCCTCGCGCATGTTTGCGAGCATGGCACCTGCTTTCATCGCCATGTATAGCCCGTCGCCGGTGTTCGTCTGCATCGACACCGGGTGCGTGAGCGGTCCCCGCAGGAAGGCTCGTTTGTAGTCTTCGTTCCATTCGAAGCCGCCCGTCGCGAGCACTACACCTCGCCGAGCTTGGATTTGGGATGTTCGTCCTTCAACCTCCACGAGGGCCCCGGTGACACGGCCATCGGTCATGGTGAGGCGGCGGACCCTCGCGGAGGTGACCGGCTCGATCCCTCGATCGAGGCAAGCCTTGAGTAGGCGGCCTATGAGACCTTGGCCCAAACCACGCTCGTCGTGGATCTTGCGGCGCTCCATCTCCTCGGCGTCGGGCATCGACGGCACCGCCGCTCCTAGCGGTGTCTCGCTCATCGTAATGTTCATCGTCTTGAAGTACGGGCTCGGCGTTACCCGATCCGCCCACTCGCCGAGCTGGTCGAAGGCGAACAGGGGACATTCGACGGTGCGGCCACCCTCGGCCAGGCCGCCTGGGTGCTCAGGGTGGTAGTCGGGAAAACCTCGGACCGCGTAGAAGTCAGTCCCGGCGGCCTTGTCGAGGTAGCTCACCATCTCCGGGCCGGCGTCTATGAACGCTTGGGCGAGCCGCTCTTCGATAGTCCCCCGCGAGAGTGACATGAGGTAGGTGAAAGCGCGCTCGGCGCTGTCCGACGCGCCGAGCGCCACCATGTGCGGATTGTTCGGAATCCACACGTGACCGCCCGACCAGGCAGAAGTGCCGCCCACCTGGTCCGCCTTCTCGAACAGGCCGACGCTGGCGCCTCCATCGTGGGCTGTGATTGCCGCGGTCAGGCCCGCAGCGCCTGTGCCTGCGACGATCACGTCGAATGCTTCGTTCATATCGTCACCAGTCCTGATTGGGTCTTTTCGACGTAGCGGTCTAGCACCTGCTGCACCCTCAGATGCTCTGGGATGCGTTCCACGCCTATGGTCCTGTCGATCTGCTCATGGAGATGCCAGATGCGCCTCTCCTGGTAGTTGATTGGTATACCGGTGGTTCCGGGAGATTCGAGCGAGCGTTGCATCGGCTCCATGTTGCGCCGGTCCTCCTCCATGATCAGGTTGAAGGTGTCGGTGCGTCGACGCCAGCGTTCGGGGATGTCGTCGCCCTCCCAATCCTTCGGCGCATAGAAGACCCAGTCGAGGCGGGTCGTCCGCTTGTCCAATGGCCAGAACAGCAGGAACGGGAAACCGTCGCCACCGACGGGTGTCACCAGGTTGGGGAAGAGGCTATAGGCGCTGCTGGTGCATCGGAACATGTCGTTTACCGCCGGGATGTCAGCGAAACCCGGAGAAACGGTGTGGTGCCAGTCGGACCAGTCGGACATGCCGGAAGCGGCTGCCGCTGACGGTGAGTACGGCGTAACCATCCGGCTGCAGCCGTTCGCCAAGAGGCCCATAGTGGCGCCTCGACTGTCGAGGAGCGTTTCGCGCCCGGCGGCCCCCCGAGTGTGGATGTGGCGGAAGTGGTACACCTCCAAGAACGCTTCGGCCGTGACCTTCCAGTTGCAACCGATCGTCTGGCTGTGCCTCGACACCACCCGAAGCTCGGCGCCGGACAGTTCTTCCATCTCGCTGAGGGCTTGCCCGAACCACTCTCGAAGCGTCGGAGCCGACGGGTCTTGGTTGACGAAGATCCATCCCTGCCAAACCTCGCAGGCGATCTGGCCCAAAGACCGTTCTTCCCGGCAGAGGCCGACGAAGTCACGTTCGTCTGGCACGCTCACCAGTTGACCTCGGTCGAGGTCGTAGGTCCAGCCGTGGTATTGGCAGGAAAGGTTACGGGCGCTTCCCCGCTGCGAGCGTACAACCGGAGCGCCGCGATGCCGACAAGTGTTGTAGAAGGCCCTTACTTCACGATCGTGGCCCCGCACGATCACGACCGGCGGCCCAAGATCGTCGAAAGTGATGTAGTCACCCGGCTCTGGTAGGTCCTCGACACGCCCGGCCATTACCCACACCCGATTCCACAGGTGCTCCCGCTCCAACTTGAAAAACTCGTCCTCGACGTAGCGGCCGATCGGAATGTCGTGGAAGGCGGGGAAACCCGCGGGCGGCCCTTTGCGTTCGAATTCCCAGGCAACTTCGGCTTTGATCCGATCGATCAGTTCCTGCTCCAAGCCTTACCTCCCCAAAAGCGTTCCGACCAAGCGAGCTGACTTCCAGCCTCGTGCGAAGTCGCCAGCTGTCGTATAACAACGGTGATGTGACCTTAGTCGCAATGTTATGATCCGTCAATGCCTCAGACCGTCGACCATGAGATGAGGCGTCGCCAACTGACAGAAGCCACAGCACGCGAGATCGCGCGGGTCGGTCTGGCCTCAGTTCGTCTGCGCGATGTCGCAGGTTCCGCCGGATGGACCACAGGTACCCTCACCTACTACTTCGCTGGCAAACGCCAACTCCTTCTCGCGACGTTCCGCTCACGCACGGAACTCGCCCACGCGTACTTCGAGGCAGCAGCGGCGGGCGGAGGCTCGCTCGTACGGGCCAAGGTGGAAGCCATCCTCCCGCTCGACGCGGAGCGCCTCTTGAATTGGAAGGTCTGGTTGGCTTTCTGGGGTGCAGCGGTAGGAGACGACGAGCTAGCTGCCGAGCAGGAACACCGCTACGACGTGTTTCGCAAAGGACTAGCTGAGGCCGTCACCCATGACCAGGACACCGGTTTTCTGGCACGTGGGCATTCCGCCGACGTTGTCGCCCGCTACCTAGCGACGCTGCTCGACGGGGTGGCCGTCCAAGCGGTGTTCGCTCCGGGTCAATGGCCACAAGACGAGCAGCGGCGGGTGGTCGAAGGATACCTTCGGGCTCTCGACGCAGCGCATCCGGCAATCACCGGCGGGTCTTGCAACGTCCTTTTCAAAGGAGACAATCAATGAACTTCGAGCAGATGTTCCACGTGGGCATAAGGGTCACCGACATCGAAATGGCGATGGGGGAGATGACCGAGGCGACCGGTGTCAAATGGAGCGCGCTGCAGCATCGCCAGCAGGCGATCTGGCTGCCCGGCGCCGGGGAGTCGAGGGTCGACCTGCGTTTTACCTACTCGATGGAAGGTCCCGTGCACCTGGAGTTGCTCCAAGGCGAACTCGGGTCGATCTGGGACGCCGGGGAGCACCCGGGACCTCATCACCTGGGCGTCTGGGTTGACAACGTTGCGACGACCACGGAAACCCTCCTCTCGGAAGGCTGGACGCTCGAACTTGCAGGTATGTCCCCTGAGGACGGCTACGGCGCTTTTACGTACGTGCGCTCGCCTACGGGCACGATAGTGGAGCCGGTGTCGGCGGCATTGAAGCACGCATTTGAGCGCTGGTGGGCAGGCGGAGAGCTATGAATTCGAATTATCGAAATAACATTTGATATAATGAAGTTTAGTACTCAGATGGTCAACGTTGCGCTCGGCGTCGACGTGATGGCCGGCGTCGATGTCGACTCTGGATCACTCACGTAATTCGACTTCGATGACTTCGGCCGTCCGTGCAACTTCCAAGCTAACCGGTCCGGTGATCCGACCAGCCGGGGGGCCACCCAGCGTTAAGGTTTTCTATTTGGAGGGATTCCAACATGACACGACTTCGAATGCTCGACGCGAATGAGTTCGATCCTGAGCTTCGAGAACTGGTGCACGCAGACGAGAAGGATCCGCTAGCGGTCGGTCTCATGCGGATATTCGCTCACCGTCCCGAAGAGGCGAAGGCTATAGCCCGTCTTGGGGGTGCCTTACGCCAGCATCGCCTTCTGTCGGATCGACTGGTGGAACTGGTGCGGCTACGAGTGGCCTTTTTCAATCAGTGCAGGAGTTGTATGGCTGTGCGCTATTCGAATGCGATTGCCGACGGACTCACGGAGGACCTGGTGTGTTCGTTGGAACATCCCGAGAGTTCCGACGACCTGAGTGACGCGGAGCGTGCCGCCGTGCGCTACGCCGGGCTGTTCGCGTCGGACCATCTATCGATAACCGACGAGATATACGACGACCTCCGCCGTCACTTCAGCGAGGAGCAGATTGTGGAGCTAGGGATGCAGGTGGCGTTCTTCGTCGGTTTCGGGCGTTTGGCCGCGACATGGAACATGATTGAGGAGCTACCTACGAGATTTCACGGCGACGGACTTCGAACTCCCTGGGGTGGCGACGTGGTGGTGATGCCATGAGACTACATTCGCCTCGCAAATGTTGCGGGTGCAGCGTTTCCGCCTAGACTAGGTGTCCCACGCAAGCGGAAGGGAGCGAAGCGAGATCAGGCCACCGTGCGCAAGCAGCTGGTCCTCGGTGTCGAGGCGATAGTCAGGTATGAGCGAATGCCACTCGCGTATCGCCGACTGCAACTCGCAGCGCGCGAGATGCGAACCGAGGCATCGATGCTCGCTGGCGCCGAACGCGATGTGGCGATTCGGAGAACGGTCGATCAAGACACGGTCGGCGTCGGCGAACTGGCGAGGGTCTCGGGTTGCGGCCGGAATGCTCAGGAGGACCATGTCGTCCTTTTTCATAGGGCAGCCGTGGAAATCCGTGTCCTCGTTCAACTTACGCGCCATGCCGACAATGGGGTAGGCGCGCAGGAACTCCTCTACGGCGCTCGGTATGAGCTCCGGCGTGGCCGCTACACGACGGCGGTCATCCGGGTTGGTCGCCAAATGGTAGAAGCACCAGCCGAGCTGATTTTTAATTGTGTCGAGGCTGCCTAATGTAAGGGTGACGAGGATATCGAGGATGTCCACGTCCGGGAGCGGCTCGCCATCAAGCTCGCAGAGGCTGAGGTGGGTGACGAAGTCGACTTGGGGGTCGCACGGATTCGTCCTTCGATTGGCGAGCATCTGTGCCCAGTAGTTGTGGATGTCGTCCCAGGCCGTCATGTCTGATGGATGTCCAGGGGTGTTGCCTGACATGCGGCGGACAGCCGAAACGAAGAATTCGGCGTCGTCTAAAGGCAGGCCCATGACGAGTAGGAATACCTTGACCGGAAAGCCGTCGCCGAAGGCGGTGATGAAGTCAGCGTGACCTTGCGAGACGAGTGGGGAGACGGTGTCGCGGGCAAGCTCGGCGATCCGTGCCGCGTGCCGCTTGATCGACGCGGGCGCGAACCAGCCGTTCATCAGGTGTCGGTACTTCATGTGCTGCGGGGGCTCGCTGAACGAGGGCAGGAATCGGTAGGCGGGGTTCGGGTCGGTTGCAACAATTGAGCGGTTGGAGAAAAGCTCCGGCTTGTTGAACGCTTCGCGGATGTCTTCGTAGCGGGTGAGGACCCAGTAGCCACCTTTGGTGTTCCAAAAGAACCGGTGCGCTTCGCGCAGCTCGTCCATCTGCTTCCAGTGCTGCGTGGCAGGAGCGACGGTAGACGATAGGTCAACTTCGATCGAAGCGTGGTCGGCCATGTTCCCAGGTTCCCCTTTTTTATCGAACGCTGTGGTCTTCGCCGAGATTATCATGATAATAGATTCGTGCGTCCGTCGTTGAGCGGAGCGAGCTACGTTGGGAGGCCTGATGCTTCAATCCGAAGTCGACTCTTGGAAAGTGATCGATACCGACACCCACGTCATCGAGCCTTACGACTTGTGGAC
>JAKBBS010000004.1 GCA_021808425.1 Actinomycetes bacterium | reverse complement strand
GACGATCAGGACCTGATGTGCCGTCTATACATGGCGGGCCGTTTCGTCCACATACCGCAATGTCTCTACCTGCAGCGCGTCCATGCGGACAACACCCAGAAGCGGCCGCGCACCAACGCGTCGATCCAGACCGGCACGGTCGCGCTCTACCAGCGCTACATATACGACCTGGCGTCGGCGTGGGCGGCGCGGGAGGACCTGACGGAGATCACCTTGGTAGTCGACGCGAAGCCGGCGCTGCGCACCCTCCCCGGCGGCATCGCCGGTCGCGAACCGCGTGGGACTGTAGTGGTGACCGACCCGGAGCGACCCCGGATCGGGCTCGCAGACGGGTCGGTCGGGGCGATCCACGCCCCCGACGTGTGCCAGCACGTCATCGAGCGGGGCGGGTTGTTCAACGAGTGCTACCGGGTCCTCGCGCACGGTGGCCTGCTCTTTACCGATACGCCGAGCACCGACGGCCGCGGCGCATTCCAAGATCCGAGGCACCGCAGCTTCTGGAACGAGAACAGCTTCTGGTACGTAAGCCAGGCGGCTCTCGCCCCTGCAGTCGCCGGCCTCGAAGCGCGTTTTCAAGTGAGCCACCTGCGCACCTGGTACCCGACTCCGTTCCACGAGCAGACCGCTATCGCCTATGTACAGGCGAACCTGCTCGCGCTCAAAGACGGCCCCCGCCAGGGTGGCCCGATGCTGTGGTAACTCCTCTTTTGTCATAGATCGTGGCGACTAGCCGAACTCCGCCGAAGCCTCGAACGAGCATCCCGAACTCGTGACGGAGCCAAACCAGGTGCCGTTCAGGTACGTCCCGTTCGTGTTGTAGGCGTTGAACGTACCTCGGCCGGCGTAGACGCCTGTTGGGGATATGGGCGGCGAGGTGTTCTGGGACAATCTCGCCCCGAAACTGGTAGCAGTCAAGGTGGCTAACGATGAGCTTGAGCTAGTGGTGTAGCTGTCGGCGATAACCATCCCGCCCCCGCTGTAGGTCGACTCGACCGTGACTTCGAAGCCGGCTGTAGTACAGGACACGTTTATGCTGATGCCGTTTTCGAGAATGTAGTTATTCAAGGTGGAGCCGGCGGTGACTGTGACGCCAGCCGGGGTGACGACATTGGCGGGGCCGACGGCACCTTGTGGTCCTTGTGGTCCCTCTGGCCCTTGTGGTCCCTCTGGCCCTTGTGGTCCCTCTGGCCCTTGCGGTCCCTCTGGCCCTTGCGGTCCTTGTGCTTGTTGTGAGGGCAGGAGAGCCCAGCGGCCGCCCCCACCAGCCACGTCAATTGACGGGTCGACGCCGATACTAGAGCTCAAGGCGATGTAGCTGTTGCCGTTTTCCGATACGGCTTCTCCCGCCGTATAGTTACGCGTCGAACTCCAAGGACCTGTGTACGCGGCGATCGGTCCTTGTATTCCCTGCGGTCCTTGGGGCCCTGCGCCGCCTTGCGAGCCCTGGGCTCCTTGACTGCCTTGGGCACCTTGTGGCCCTTGGGTTCCTTGTGTGCCTGCGATGCCCTGAACACCGAATGGGCCTGGTGGTCCTTGGGGGCCGGCGGCCCCGGTGGCGCCTTGGGGACCGCCTGATAGGAAAGGCGTGGCCGCGCCCGCAACCACGGGTGAACTGACGGGGCTCGCCCCGTGACTTCCGTAGAAGCTAGCGTCGCCGAAAGAGAAGACCCCTCCGTCCGCTCCTATCAACCAGTACCCTTTCCCGTCCGGCGTGGGCGTAATGCCAACGATCGGCGCGCTGAGATGGGTACCGACCAGATCGCCGTAGCTTGGAACGCCGTAGTTGAGGACCTGCCCGTTCGCGGTGACCAGCCAGTAGCCCGAACCCGCCGGGTTCTGTGCGCGCCCCTGCGCCCGCGCCTGTATGAGGCTCGTCGTGCTCGTCGCGCCCGCGCTGCTGAGCAAGAACGCTGTTGCGGCGCTGGCGGCAAGCACCGAACCACCGCAAGCAATCCAGCTCGGTCGCCTTGACTTCTTCATGCCCGAGTCCTCCTCGTTCGCCTCCTGCTCGCCCCCAGGAGTTTAGATTCCGGGATAGCCGGGTCGAAGGCTGTCATAGCCCAACGGAACCGGTTGTCGGGTGGGATTCGGATCCTGCCCGGCGTCTCAGCTGGCGAGTAGTGGGGCGTCGGCGAGGGTCCGGCTCTAGGTGTAGACCGGCAGTCCAACTGCAATGGTCGTTGCGCAGTCATCGCAGCAAATCGTATGGTGCGAGCCGACTTGGCGAACTTCGACGCATCCCCGCTGGCGAAGCACTCTGCGCAAGCTATGAGCCGTCACATGCTGATTCCATGCTGACTAGACCCTAGACGTCTATCGAGGCTAGGTGTTCACTGCAGACCATTGCTCGGGCTGTAGCTTCGGTGGATTTCTATCAGCTGGTAGCGAGGGAGAGAAGCGGCAGACATCGTGTAGGCCGTCCGTTCATCGAGAACGACCCGGTAGGAGTTTCCCGTATGCGGCGGGTAGCCGGCACTGCCATCTGGGTTGTCAGCACCGGGATAGCGGCCTGGCGGGTGATGACAAGGGCGGGTGATGACAAGATAGTGACGTCGCTTATCGTTTGGCGACTCGGCCCGCTACAGCTCTCCACGATTTACCACGGTTCGGCCTCGATGCTCGCTGCCGCCAGGGCGATCACATCCAACGCGGGATCCTCCGCGGGAACACGTTCATAGCCCGCCGCGATCGCCTCGTCTATTGCGGCGTCGGCGTCGGCGGCAAGGTAAGCCTCGATGGCGCGGCGGATCAGTGCCGACCGTGACGCGCCCAACCCCGACGCCCGTTGGTCAAGGAGGGCTATGAGACCGTCGTCGAGCTGTACAAGCGTCTGGGTTCGTGCCATGACCATATGGTATCATATGGTACAAGTTGCCATGTGCGGGTTCCTATGATCGTACGGTGGTCTTGAGCGTGCGTTGGACCGGACTCACTTGACGACTGCGTTCGTGCTCGGCGGAGGAGGCCTGCTCGGCGCAGCCGAAGTGGGCATGTTGCAGGCGTTACTCGAGCGGGGGATCCGGCCGGATCTTGTGGTCGGCTGCAGCATCGGTGCCCTCAATGGAGTTGTCATCGCAGCGGACCCGACTGTGGCGGCAGTCGAACGGTTGGGTGAGACATGGAGGGAGCTCCAAACTAGAGACGTCTTTTCGGGCTCGGTGGTGAGGCAGATCTCCAACGTCGTCAGCCACGGCACCTACCTTCACGGCAACGAGGCGCTGCGCCGCCTCATCGACCAAGCGGCACCGGACGCCCGGATAGAGGACCTCGCGGTCCATTTCGAGTGCGTCGCAGCTTCTATCGAAAATGCCCGGGCTCACTGGTTCAAAGACGGGCCCGTCGTAGACGCAGTGCTGGCGTCCTGCGCCGTCCCTGGACTGCTCCCCCCGGTGCGGGTCGGAGACGAGCACTTCATGGACGGCGGTCTCGTCAGATCGGTCCCTGTCGGTCGGGCGCTTGATCTTGGCGCCACCCGGGTGTTCGTGCTGCACGTCGGGCGGATTGAACGGCCTCTAGTCGCGCCACGCCGGCCTTGGGAGGTGGCCCTCGTAGCCTTCGAGATAGCCCGGCGCCACCAGTTCGCAGAGGACCTGTCGAAGGTCCCGGCAGGCGTAGATGTCCACATCCTCCCGACGGGCAGGGATCCCGCCGGGACCCTGTCGACACGATATGGCAATACTCGTGACATATCACTGCGGATTGCTTCGGCGCGACACGCTACTGCCGCCTACCTGTGCAACGTCGTGGACCCATGACGTCGCTTCCCCGCCCTATCCGCCGGGCTCTCGCTCCCGTTGTCGTGGTTGTCGAGGTCGTCCTAGTCGCGTGCTTCGCAGTGCTCAGCGTAGCCGGGCTGGTTGTGGCACCCTTCGATCGACGCCTCCGAGTTTTGCGGCTCGGAGCATTCGCTCTGAGCTACCTGGCCGTCGAGCTGGCTAGCCTCGTCGCTCTCCTCGGAGTGTGGAGTGTCAAGAAGCTTCACTCCGACGCGTGGTGGAGGGAGGTCAACACGCGCTTGCTCGGCTGGGCGCTCGGCGCAGTCCTCGCGGGAGCCCGACGCTGGTGCGGATTCACGGTCGCAATCGAGGAGCGCCCCCACGCATCCCCGCTCGACGACGACCGCCCCGTCATCGTCCTGGCCCGCCACGGCGGTCCGGGTGATTCCTTCGTCTTGGTGTGGCTGCTGATCAACCGCTACAACCGTTGTCCACGGGTGGTGCTAAAGGAGGTGCTGCGCTGGGAGCCTCTCATCGACGTGGCGCTCAGCCGGCTCGACGGTTGCTTCCTGGCGAAGCAACCGCCGCCCGGCGAGGATCTGGCCGTCCGGCTATCTACTCTTGCCGCCGGCCTGGACGGCCGCGACGCCCTGCTGATCTTCCCAGAAGGTGGCAACTGGACACCTCGACGTCGTATCCGAGCGATAGCGCACCTGCGCTCCGAGCGCCGGCATCGGGCTGCAGCTGCCGCTGCGCTCATGGAGCATGTCCTGCCGCCGCGGCCGGGCGGGGTGCTCGCCTGCATCGACGCCCGACCGGAGCTGGAAATCGTGGTCGCGGCCCATACAGGTCTCGAGGGGCTTGTAACCCCTGCTCTCGTGTGGAGGGCGATTCCCTTCGAGCGCCCTATGACGGTGCGGTGGTGGCCGGTAGCGGCCCCGCCGCAGGGCGACGAGGCCCGGTTGCGTTGGCTGACGACGGAATGGTCGATCGTCGACGAGTGGATCGACTCCCGCAAGGCACCGTCTACGTCAGGCGGTCCTGCCGATTGATCTCCGTGAGCGTCTCGATGTGCTCGTCGGGCGCCTCTTCGAAAGCGATCAGCTGGTTGTCGGCCTGGGGGATCGAGCGGAGGATCTCGTCAAGCTTTCGTTGGATCACCGTCTGATCACGATTTTGCATGTGCTGGATGGCGAAGAGCATCACCACCGTCACGATCGACGTGACCGATTGCAAGATGACGGGCCAGTAGGAGGGAAACCCTGACGCTACCCCCCACGCAACCCAGCCGAGCGCCAACCCGAATACGGTCGCGCCGGCCCATGCGTGCGAACCCATGACGCCGAGGCGGTGCAGCTGGCGGCTACTCCAGCGTTTGTGAGGGCTTGTAGGCGACGAAGTGATGCCTCGCCTTATCGGCGGCTGGCCCCGCCGGCGGAATCGAACGAAACCTTCTGACGAAGAACCCACCGGTCAACGGTACGCCCTCGGTAGCTCAGACCTCGCGGGAAATGTCGAGCAGCCGTCCGAGGTGGGTGATCAAGCGACACGCCCGCCGAAGTTGGATACGCAACTTGGCGCGGTCTGAGCACGCTCCGACCCGAGTCACTGTCGCTCGGGCTTCCGTCGTGCGATTCGGAATTCGTCAAATTTGGTCAGGATCCTCGCGGACCGGACACAGCCTGACCAAATTTGACGGCTTCCAGCACTCTCGACCTTCGAAGCCTTCGGGTCCTGAGTCACTGAGTCCCTCGGCTTTGCGGCCAAGAGGCTTTGGGAGGCCGTTACCGTTGCTTCCTGAGCGCTCTGGGGAGCCGGGGCTCTCGCCGGCCTCGGGCGCTTCGATCAGCTCAAAGCATGTGCCCTTGAAGTCTGATGGTCAGCTTGCGTCGGGCGTCGGCGAGCAGCGGCTGATAGTCGGCCAGTTCGGCCTCGTTGAGAGGCGGGTTATGGTTTCGCCGTCGACCCTTGCGACCAACAGGACAACTGTTGCGCGCCGTGCCGTCAGGACTTAAGCTACGGCTACGGCCAGAGGTCATACCAGGGAGGAACATATGCGCAGCGACGGTGTCCCCTACATTCGTTCTCCGAAGAGCGGCCGTAGGGCTGTCCAGGCTGTAGATTCACTCAGTAGTGTCGGTCGGCTGTCGCAACGGAGCCATACGGCCCGACTAGCAGCCATAGTTGCCACGGGCGGGTTGCTGCTTGCAGCGTGCAGTAGTAGTACTAAGCCGGCGGCCTCGCCTGGGACCACGACAGGCTCGGGAGGGTCATCCGCGACTTCAGCGGCGAGTACAGGTCCCGTGACGATCACTTTTGCCAACTGGGCCTCCGACGAGTCCAACACAGCTCCCGGCCTCAAGGCGGCGATCTCGCTCTATGAGCAGCAGAATCCTGGCGTCACGATCGTCAGCCAGCCAGTGTCTTACTCGAACATCGGATCGCAGCTTCTGTTGGAGGTGCGATCCGGGAACGCGCCCGACATTGCCGAAGTGCAAGGCGACTACACCGCCGCTTTGGCCTACGACAACGCGCTGCAGCCGCTGTCAAGCTATGCCGGGTCATCCTTCATGAAGTCACTCGTACCTCAGGCCGTCACAGAAGGCACTTATAGCGGCCAGTTCGAAGCGACACCTTGGGTGATCGCTCCATTTGGTCTTTGGTACAACAAGAACATCTTGCAAGCGGCGGGAATTGCTACTCCTCCAACCACGATCACGCAGTTTGAGCAAGACTTGGCGATGATAAAGGCTAAGTACCCCCCATCGACTGGTATGATCCCATTCGGCTTCGACACAACGAACCGGTCGTTTGGGCTGGACATCAACTGGTCATTCATGCAGGACTTCGGGGTGACCCCCATGAGTGAATCGACGTCGACTTTAAACGTCCAGACTCCTGGCTTCACCCAATACTTGTCCTTTATTCGCTTACTGGGCCAAGATCATTACGACATCCCCAATCAGCTGCAAGGGCACTTCCGCTCTATAGCTGCTGTCAACAAGGTAGCGTTCGCTATCGATGGGCCTTACTTTCAAAGTGCAGTTCAATCGACGAACCACATGACAAACGCACAGTTCTATTCGACCTTCGGCGTGACGACTATCCCGGCCGGCTCGAGCGGAACTCACTACACCGTACCTACCGACCACCAGCTAGTAATGTTTAAGACAGCGAAAAATAAGGCTGCGGCCTGGAAGTTCATGCAATGGCTGACGACGTCGCCTCAGGCGGTGGCCGATTACTCGGTCAAGTACGAAGACGCGCTTCCTCCTCTCGTCGCCACCAACCCCGCTTGGGCTTCACTTGTAGATAACCCGAACTTCAGTGCTTACAAAACCCAAATCGAACCGACCGTGATTCGGCCTGGGTGGGGTCCCAAGTACGACGTAGCGTTTCCCCCGATTATGACCGGTGTTGCTACTGCCATGACAACCTCCCAGTCGCTATCGTCGATCGAGTCCACGATGGTCTCCCAGTACAAGACTGCGTTGCAAAGCGCTGGCTTAACTGGCTGACAGCGCCGGTCTTGTCGACGGTCTCGAGGTTTCTGCGTAGGAAACGCCTACTGTGGATGGCGGTTCCGACGATCGCTATTCTTGCCTTTGTAATCGCCTACCCGGCGGTACGGGCTGTCCAGCTGTCGTTTACATCAACAAGCCTGGTGAACCCGGTAGCCCACGGAGTAGGGTTCGGGAACTATAGGACGCTGATTCACGACTCGGTCTTCAGGACTGCGCTCAAGAACACCGTTATTTTCACAGCTGCTTCAGTCCTCCTAGCTGGGCTAGGAGGGCTGTCGCTGGCTTTGATACTCGAAGACTTCTTCGGGCGATATAAGATCGTGCAGACGATACTCTTGACACCTTGGGCCGTGCCGACTGTTGTAGCCGCCTACCTTTTTCGCTACATGTTTGAGGAGTCGGGAGGAATCGTCAATTCCCTTCTGCTGCGCCTTCATCTCGTCAGCAGTTCCGTCCCGTTTCTCGCCTCCCCGAAATGGGCTATGCCGACGGTGATTCTCGCAAACGTCTGGGCGCAACTTCCCTTCTTCCTGCTGATCTTCTCGGCTGGCCTGAAGGCAGTTCCAGAAGATGTCGTCGAAGCCGCGCGGACTGATGGTGCCGGCAAATGGTCAGTCGTTCGCCATGTGAAGCTTCAGTACTTGAGGGGCCCAGCTGTCATAGCTGTTTTGCTCATGGTAATCGCGAACTTCAACAACTTCCCTCACATCGAGTCGATGACCGGCGGAGGTCCAGGAGTGTCCACAACTACACTAGTGATATACGTGTATCAGCTTGCCTTCTCGAGTTACGACATCGGATATGCCGCGGCAGTGGGGGTGGTTTGGCTCGTGATCCTCCTGGTCCTGGCGATCGGCTTCGTGCGGGCAGTACAGATGGAACCTGGAACATGAGCGACGTCATCGAAGTCGAGACAAGGTCGCGGGCTTCTCGAAGCGTCCCGACTGGCGGGCTCCGGAGGTTCTGGATGCGCCAAAGTCGCGCGTCGCGATTAGCAATTCTTGTCGTTGTAGCCGTCATGCTCGCTTGGAGCGTCGCTCCGATCTACTGGATGATAGTTACGTCGCTCAAAAGTGGTTCAGAGGTCGCTCTGCCGAACCCGACGCTCTACCCGCACCCGGCCACTGTCACCAATTACAGTGGCCTCTTCAACGGTCCTTTCCCGTTCGGCTCATTCTTGGTCAACAGTATCGTCACGTCGGTCATAACGTCGGTTATCACGGTGCTCCTGTCGGCGCTTGCCGGTTACAGCTTTTCTCGTGGAAGGTACATGTTTCGGGGTTCGCTCACCTACGTTGTTCTTGCAACGCAGATGCTGCCACTGGCAGTGCTACTAGTCCCCCTGTACCTCGAATTCCTGAGTTTGCACCTGCTCAACAGCGATGTCGGTCTCGTAATTGGTTACTGCTCCTTCTCGCTTCCTTTCGGGGCGTGGCTCATGAAAGGTTTCATCGATGGCATACCTATCGAGATAGAGAACGCCGCCCGAGTCGACGGATCATCGCAAATCTTCGTGTTTTTTCGCATCACTCTGCCACTTGCCATGGCCGGACTTATCACTACAGGTGTGTTCGTCTTTATCAACACTTGGAACAACCTGTTGTATCCGTTGACATTGGTAAATCAGTTGAGCAAGCAGACCCTGCCTCCAGGATTGTTGCTGAGCTTCACTGGGCAGTTCAAGACTGACTGGGGCGGCATGATGGCGGCGGCGTTCCTGACGACAATTCCTCTAGCCGTTGCATTCTTCGCCATTCAGCGCTTCTTGGTTCGCGGCCTGACGGCCGGGGCCCTTTCAGGCGTGTAGGGCAGGCTTTAGTGCTCAAGGCTCGTAGCAGTGTGATAGGAGAAGCACGATGGCGTCTGTAAGCGTCGACGAGGTAATGAAGAAGTTCGGCGAGGAGACGGTCCTGTCGAATTGCAGCTTGGAGATAGCCGACGGAGAGTTCGTCGTCCTGGTCGGTGCCTCCGGGTCGGGCAAGACGACGCTCCTTCGTATCGTGGCGGGACTGGAGCAGCTTACGGCCGGCCGCGTATTGATCGGTGATCGCCTTGTCAACGAGGTCGACGTCAAGGATCGAAACGTGGCGATGGTGTTCCAGAACTACGCGCTCTACCCGCACATGGACGTCTATGACAATATGGCGTTTGGTCTCAGGCGACACCACTTTCCCAAGCCGGAGATCGACCAGAGGGTGCGCTCGGCGGCGGGAGTTCTCGCTATTGAACACCTGCTGAAGCGCAAGCCGAAACAACTTTCGGGTGGCCAGCGGCAACGGGTGGCGTTAGGACGCGCGATCGTGCGCAATCCGAGCGTCTTTTTGATGGACGAGCCACTGTCCAACCTCGACGCTCACCTCCGTGCGGAGATGCGAGCCGAAATATTGAAGCTTCACAAGCGCCTTGAAGCAACGTTCATTTTCGTGACGCACGATCAGGTCGAGGCGTTGACGATGGGTGACCGGATCGCCGTGATGGCCGATGGACGAATATTACAGGTCGGAACTCCCGACGACCTTTACCTCCGGCCGATCAACAAGTTCGTGGGTGGCTTCATCGGATCCCCTTCGATGGGATTTCTGACCTGCCAGGTTGATAGGTCGCTCGGAGGCTGCGTGCTTCGCAACGAGGGAGGCGTTATATGTCTCTCGGGGGAACTAGCGAACGCAGTAGCGCAAAACGGTGGAAGTGAAGTCATTGTCGGATTGAGGCCCGACTACCTGTCTGTTTGCACAGAGGGCGAACAGGAGGTGGGTGAAAGCCGGATCGTCGGCGTCGTCGAAGTGGTCGAGCCGCTCGGGGCCGAGCAGCATGTTTTAGTACGCGTCGGCGACGTCTCGCTAACCGCCAAGCTGCCACGGACGGTAAAAGCGCGGATCGACGAAGCGATTGCGCTCACTGTACACGGGGACGCCGGAGTGCACGTCTTCGACTCTGAGACTCAACTCGCCATCAGGTGACTCGACTACTGCCGCTCTGAGATGTCTACCCGCCGCATTCATGAGGTCCTCAGGTCTCAGGCGTTGATAGGCGAATCGCCCATCTGGGATGTGGACTCGGGCAGGCTCTTGTGGGTCGACGTACTTCGAGGACAGCTGCATAGCAGCGACGTGGGGGCTGGCTCCGACCGCGTGGTGTCTGTCGGCACTGCCTTGGGGGCAGTCGCGCTGAGACGATCCGGCGGGTTTGTCGTCGCCGCCGGGGACGGGTTCGCTCTCATCGACAACAACCTGTTCGATAGCACTTCGGACGAGCCACCTCAAGCGGATTTGAGCTGGGTGTGGCGGATTGGCAGCAGCGAAGCTGACTTCGCCGGACCGACGGGTTTGTCGACGAGGATGAACGACGCAAAATGTGATCGGCTGGGCCGACTATGGGGCGGATCCATGACAGTCGGGCGAATCCCCGGGGCATGTAACTTGTACCGTCTCGACACTGACCACGCTGTCACCTGCGTAGTCGACAACGTGACCTTGTCGAACGGGCTCGCTTGGAGCCCCGACTACGGAAAGATGTACTACGTCGACACAGCGACTCGCAGGATCGACGTCTTCGACTTCGACTTGGATGAAGGCCGACTAGGGAATCGAAGGCCTTTCGCTTCTGTCGACGACGGACGCGGCAACCCGGATGGGATTACCGTCGACGAAGACGGATGCGTGTGGGTAGCGCTTGCCCGCGGTGGGGCGGTCCATCGCTACAAGCCCGACGGCAAGATCGATCTGGTGATAGACCTTCCTGCCGCACTGGTCACCAGCGTGACATTTGGTGGTCCCAGCCTCGACCTGCTTTTCGTGACCACAGGCTGCGTAGGCATGTCAGAGCTGGAACTGTTCGAGAAGCCGCTGTCGGGATCCGTGTTGGTATGTGAGGTCGGGACGCGCGGGTTGCCGCCTGAGCAGTTCGGCAGTTGATTAGGCCGGCCGATGCCTGAACCAGCTGCAGGACCCGACGGGTTTCTGATCCGAGGTATAGGCCCTCCTGTCGAAGCAGAAGCCTCGTCGATCCTCACGCTGAAAGCCACTGCAGTCGGCTACTGGAACATCCCGGGCTCGCCGGGCGTCTTGACGGGGGAACCGTCGACGGTCCAAGGTATCCGTCGCGGTCCGCAACTCGGCGGACGGGTGGACGCCTATCTCGTTCGACAAGAGGCGTCGATTGTGATACGCCGTCCAGGGACCGACGTATTGCGGATGACTCTGTTTGCCCGACGGAGCTCGCAGACAAGCGACGACGACGACGAGAGGTGGGGGATGATTTTGAGAAACTCACCAGGTCACTCCCAAGTAGGAGCCGTTCCGGCGGATCCCCGTGCGTGGTCGGCTGAAGCAGATGAGACCCGGATCGAATACGACAACGCGCGTCTGACTCTCGCTCACAGTTCGTTCGATTGGACTTTGACCACTCCTGGTGGAGATGAGGTCGCGATGGGCGCAGGTCGAATTCGTCAGGCTATGGGTCTCCCGCTCGCGCCGGCGCTTTGCTTCGGAGATGGATGGGTGAGCGCGAGCCTTGTGCTGCGGCCGTTCGAGATGATTTGCGGGCTCGGAGAGCAGGCGGGCCCTATCGCCAAGAACGGACAGCGACTTGTCGCTGCCGTCGGGGATGCGATGGGGACTGGAACAGGGATTACCTACAAAGCCGTACCTCTGCTGCACTCGAATAAGGGGTACAGCCTTTTTGTGCACTCCCCGGGCCCGGTCGATTTCGACGTGGGAGCTCAGTTCTCATCCGTGCTGCAGGTGAAGGGCCAAGGGGACGTGCTGGACTTGTACTTCTTCACGGCAGATCGCCTGTCCGACCGCCTGGAGCGCTACACAGAGCTAACCGGACGAATGAGCCCGGTGCCACCCTGGGCGTTGGGCGTGTGGATGAGCCGCTGCCGCTACAACAATCGAGACGAGCTCCTCGAGGCCGCTAACGGAATGCGCAAGCGCGCCATAGCATGTGACGTCGTGCACCTCGACCCGTCGTGGTTGAAGCGCGACGTTTTGAACTGCGACTTCGAATGGAACCGGGACAGTTTCGGCGATCCCGCAGGACTCGTCGACGAACTGGACGGCCTGGGCATGAAACTTTCGCTGTGGGAGTGCCCATACCTCGATCCTCTCAGCCCCTTGGCGCCGCATGCCGCCTCAAATGACCTGCTTCTTCGTGACGCCGACGGTAACCCCGCGGAAGTAGCCGGCACCTTGTCGCGCGACGGGCGCCCCCGATGGATAGTCGACTTCACTAATCCCGCGGCCAGGCGATGGTGGCGGAAGCTGCACGAGCCGCTTTTACGAGCCGGGGTCGCTACATTTACCACCGATTTCGGCGACGGGATCCCTGGCAGCGCCGTTCCGTATTCCGAACGGGCAAACCCTCAAACGTCGACCTGGCGTAACTTGTACCCGCTTTCGTATAACCAAACAGTGTCAGTAGCCATTGGCGCAGTACGCCGGGATCTTCCAGTGGTGCTCGGACGAAGCGGCTGGGCGGGATCGCAACGATACCCGGCTCAGTGGTCAGGTGACGCAGAGTCGACCGCTTCGGGGATGGCATCTACCTTGCGGGCTGGCCTCTCTTGGTCGTTGAGCGCGCCCGGCATGTGGGGTCACGACATTGGCGGCTTCTTTGCGTCCGACACGGACGAGCAGCCAACTCCTGAACTGTATATACGCTGGTCTCAATTCGGGTGCCTGTCACCACTGACACGTTTCCATGGCCTCACGGCACGGGAGCCGTGGCACTTCGGCGAGCGAGCAGTCGACATCGTCCGGCGCTTTATCAATCTTCGCTACAGCCTGCTGCCGTACCTGCAATCAGCGATGCTCGCCGCCTCGGCTAAGGGCGTTCCCATAATGCGACCTATGGCCCTCGAGCTGCCCGACGAGCCAATCGCCTGGGGCATCGACAGCCAATATCTGTTGGGCCCGGACATCCTCGTCGTCCCGATATTCAGCAGCTCAGCTGGGTGGGAAGAAACTACTGTCTTGGTTCCGCACGGAGTGTGGGTGGACGTGTTCAGCG
Source organism: Actinomycetes bacterium (assembly GCA_021808425.1). Next base: position 29,288 of record JAKBBS010000004.1, on the reverse strand, counting down.
GGGAAGTTGCGCATGGCGTCGAGTTGTCGAGGAAAAAGGTACCTCTCGATCGAATACCGCTACTTGTTCGCGGCGGTGCTGTCATCCCCATGGCAGGAAACACAAGACTGGACGCGCATGCCTCATCGCTCGTCGAGTCCGGGTGGGTCCTGCATCTGTGGCCTGGCCAAGCCAGGGACACGGTCGTTTATGATCCGGCCGGTGTCTGTCGTTACCGTCCTTGCGACGCGAGCGGAGCAAGCTCCGACAATGCTGACGACATCACGGCGATCGTCTTAGAAGAGCCGGTGGCCAGAGCCGCCCGCGGGGTCCTCCACATGGCGGACGGCAGCATGCGCGATCTCAAACTGTTCCGATGACGCACGGGTCGAACTCACGACTTCCCTGTGTCTACAGCTTCCGGGAGATGTCGAGCAGCCGTCCGAGACCTTCGAGACGGGCGTCCAAAGTGTCGCCGATCGGATTGACCCGAAGCGTGTTGACACCGCAGTCGCGGTACTGGCGGAGCCGGTCACGGATCTGTGAGTCCGTCCCGATCAAGTTCGTCCGCAGACCTATCTCGGCCGGAACGGCCCGCCTCGCGCCGTCGCGGTCGCCTGCCAACCAGAGACGCTGGACTTCGGCGACAGCCGGCCCGAAACCTTGCCGCTCGAACGCCCGGTTGTAAAAGTTGGTCGAAGTGGAACCCATCGCCCCGAAAGTAAAGGCGTAACCCTCTGCGTGGCGACCTCCGGCCTCCTCGGCGTCGTCGGTGAACTCGCAGCTGACAGATACGGTGAGGTCAACGTCTTGAAGTGACCGGCCTGCCGACTCGGCGCCCCCGGAAATCTCGTCTAGGAAAATTCCGGCCGTCTCGCAGAAGAAGGAGTTTCCGATCCATCCGTCGGCTAGCGCTCCTGTGAGTCGCAGGTTGGCCGGTCCGAGCGAAGCGACGTAGATAGGCACGTTCACGGGGGGAGCCGCCGAGCGAAGGGCTTTTCCCTCCCCGCCGGGCAGGGGTAGCCGGTACACGTCGCCGTCATACGCGAGGTGTTCGCCGGCGCAGACCATCCGGATGATCTCGATCGTCTCGCGTGTCCTAGTGACCGGCTTCGCAAAGGAGACTCCGTGCCAGCCTTCCATGACCTGGGGGCCGCTCGATCCGACGCCGAGCACGAAGCGTCCCCCGGAAAGATGCTGCAGCGTCATCGCCGACATGGCGAGCATCGCCGGGGTTCGGGTCCCGAGCTGCACAATCGCAGTGCCGAGGCGTATCCGGCTTGTGGCGTGTGCGAGAAAGCCGAGCGGGGTCAGTGCGTCGTATCCCCAGAACTCGGCCATCCACACCGATGTCGCGCCGAGGCGCTCGGCTTCGACGACGTAGTCGACGAGACCTTCCATGGCAGGCGAAACGGTGACGCCGATATCGATGGTCACGACTCACCCTCGGCAAGAGACTTTATGCCCTCGACGGTGCGCGCCATGTTGGCGTGGTGCTCACGGACGCGCCTGGCCAGGATTCGATCCTCCTTGTCGGGCATCGCCGCGATGGCCATCGAGATGCCCGAGGGGCCCGGGCCGATAGACATCGAATAGCGCAACGTCGTCGACGACCCCTTCGCCTCCAGGTCGAAACGCCAACGCGCGCCGGGGTTGCCCGGGTCGGAAGTCGCCCAGCCGAAGCTGAGACCTGGCTCGTATACCTCGACGAAAGACTCCGCCTCCCACTCACCGATCGCTGGATGGCGGTTGCGACCCACGAAGCAGGCTCCCGCTTCGGCGACGTCGCCGTCTCGCCAACTCGCCCCGACGAACTCGTCGGAGAACCGGGCCGGGAGGTTGATGTCGCTGACCAGCTCCCACACCCGCTCCGCCGGAGCGGCGATGGCGACCGCCACCCACGTGCCGGGTTGGTCGGCTAGGCAGACCGGGTCGCTCGGACCCACGGCGAACGTGAGCGGGATTTCGCTATCCGATGCGGTGGCGGCGGGCATACCTGCTCCCTTCGGTAGGTGGATGCTCGATCAGGTCCAACCTACTTGGCGCCGGTCACGGGTTCAACGGTCGCAGAACCATGTCCGTTGTCGCGCTGAGTAGCACCACAAGTTCGAGGAACCAGTGGCCACCGTAGATGCCGAATCGGCGCTGAGTAGACCGCAGATCGACGCCGCCCTCCGCTACAGCCTCGCTTATCCCGATGAGATAGAGGCTCGGATCGAGCTGCACTGCAAAGAAACGGCCGTGACTACTTAGACGGCCAGCGGCTCGATCACCATCCAGCCCCGCCGTCGAAGCTCCACCGCCAGCGTTTCGGCGGGCATGTGCACCAAGAGCTGTTCCTGCGCGGACCGCTTCCACTCCTCGTCCCCGGCGGGCTTGCTTTCATCGAGTTCGGGGTTTTCGAGACGCTCGATGTACTCGTCGGCCTCGGCGCGAGTGAACCTGCCACCTGCTTGGCGTTGGGTGAAGCCCATAGGGCCCCGAGCGTCGCGAAAGTCGCGGTGCCCGGCGCTTTGGAGAAGGGCGAGGAGCTTGGTCACTTGACCAGGTGACGCCGGCGGTCCCGCCTGTTGCCCGAATGCCATGTCAGGAACCGAGGCCGGAATAAGCGAGTGGGAACCTCATAACAACAAGCATAGTCCACGACAGAGAACATATGTTCGAGCCGTTCGCGGTGCCCTTTGGCCTCGAAACTGTCACCGCCCTCGAGCGCCGCCGCCGGACGGATCTGGCAATCTTGAACGGATATGTTCGGACGCGGCCGACATCGTCCGAACACGATGCCGCTATTGCTTCATTTCGAGACGCCATCGCAGAAGAACCCTGGTGAACGAACCGCAACGCGGGGAAGTGTGGTGGGGCGAGATCGAGGACCTGGGCCGACGCCCTTTGCTTGTGATGACCAGGTCGGTCGCAATCCCAGTCCTGAACGCAGTACTCCTTGGTAAATCCGAGAGGATGGATCAGGGGACCGGCGTCGAAGGGTTCGACGCCTCGACGGCGTCTTCGCCTTCGAAGATGAAGCTTCGCGGGTTTCGCCGCCTCGTGTACCAGGCAAACGCCACGCCGAGGCCGAGGAGTACTGCGAGGGTTTCGTCGATACCGGTGCCGATCGCCTTGGGGCCGTAGACGAAGAATCCGACGATCAGGCCGCCCATGACTGCGTTGGCGAGAATCGAGCCGGTTAGCAGAAGCCGGTGCGAGTGCGGTTGAAGGGTCACGTCGGGGAGCCTGCGGTGTCCGACGGTGAGGAAGATCGTCGCTGTGAGCGAGTCGAGGAAGAACTCGGCGAGCAGGAAGAACCCGGCGCATGAAAGCACCAAGTTGAAAAATGACGTGAGCGAGGTCACAAGGAGCTGCACTGCGACTACTGCGATAGCTGCGCTGAGAGTTACCGCGATCGCAAACCACGGGACCTGGTTACGGTTGAGGCGGGCGAACGCGGGTGAGATCAGGTTCTCCCGGCCCATGGCGTACAGGGCGCGGGTCAAGATGAAGCTGGTGAGCCACAGACCGCCGGCGGTGGACGCAAGGATCGGGACGAGCATCGTCCAGGAGGCGCCAGGCACTAGCCGGTCGGCCCATACGGCGAGGGGGTCGACAGAGTTGGACAGGGAGCTCAGCGGGGTTTCGCCCAACATGAGCGGATAGAGGATGGCGTAGAAGGCCAGGGCACCGAAGGCTCCTATTATCCCGCCGAGTCCGGGGTGTTCCCTGGGCTTGACCGATTCCTCAGCTGCATAGCTGTTGATCTCCCAGCCGTCGAGGATGGTGGCGGCTATGACTGCGACGACGAGGATTCCTCCGATGGGCGGCTTTCCGAAGTGCACGGCAACGCCGACGGTCCCGAGCCGGGCCACTCCGATGATCGCGAAGCTGGCCAAGGCGATCATCTCGACGGCGAAGAACGCCTGCGTCACACGTGCGGTCGGGCGGCTTCCAAGCAGGAGGGGCACGGCAGCGAAGAGCACCCAGAAGAGGGTGACGCCGACGTGTAGCAGAGGCGGGGCGTTGTAGCGGGGGGCGACGAGGGCGAGGGTGTACGAGCCGGCGGGAATGGCGATCGGAGGGATCGACAGGAAGTAGGCGAGTATCAGTATCCACGCCTGGTATCGCGAGACGCTCTTGCCGACGATACGGGCGGACCAGTGATACGACGCGCCGGAGTGGGGGAAATGGCGGTTGAGGAGCCTGAAGACGAAGCTCGACACGATGAACGGAATGGCCAGGACGCCGATGGCGGGGAGAGTCCACCATCCGGCCTGGGCGGCCATGACCCCGCCGGTGGCCGCGACTGAGAACATCGGACCCACACTCGACACCGACAGCGGCACCAGATCGAAGAGATGCAACGACTGAGCGAGCTTGCGAGACTCCGGGCGTGGGGACTGGTCCATCAAGAGGTTTCCCTCGTGCGTCCGCACATCGACATTCATTCTAGTTGTCGCAACCAGCTATCAATAACTGGGCGTCGCTGTTCCTGTATGTGGTCCAGTTTTCTGGACTTTGGCGTTTTACCTTATCATCGGTAGTATTTTGTATATGGCAAAAGAGAAGGCAACGATTACTGTCGACAGGGAGAAGCTTTCAGAAGCGCGTGCTTTACTGGGGGCGCCTTCGGCGTCGGCGGCGATCGATGTCGCGCTCTCAGAGCTGGTTCGCCGCCACCGTTTGCGCAACGACCTAAAGGCGTACAGTGCGATCCCGGTTACTGTCGAGGAGATGGCGCTGGCATCGGTTGCACCCGACTGGGGTGACCTTGCGGACGGAACCGATTGGGATCTCGATTGGCCAGAGGAACGCTGAGCGATCCTACGCCCCGTCGGGGCGACATCTGGCTGGCCGAGCTCGACAAGCGCAGGCCGGTGGTCGTGTTGACTCGCGATCCGATGGGACGAGTGTTGCGTTCAGTGATCGTCGGGCCGGTCACTTCAACCATCCGCGGCCTGAGTACCGAAGTCGGACTTTCCGAGGCTGACGGGCTGAGCCGGCCATGCGTGGTAAACCTCGACAACCTGCAACTCGTTTCCCGGGCGAGCCTGGTACGACGCGTCGGTAAGGTAGCTCCTCAGACATTGAGAGCGATCTGCGCGGCTGCCACGGAGGCTATCGGCTGCCGCACACCCTGAGAAGCACCGCTGCCGCAGGGGCCGGAATCCTCACACGGATTTTTCAGACGTTTCTCATCCGCCATGGTGGCCGGCATCGGATAACTAGTGCCGGAGAGCCGGCAGTCACGTTTCGATTGCAGCGTGAAGTTAGCCGAGCCGGGAGTAGCGGCCATGGTCCCTCGGGGCCTTATTCGACCGTGTCCTGGTTTCAAGAGACTCAGAAAGGACGGACTTGCATAGTGGCCTATAAGAAAGGGCGTTTAGGTCTTCGGACCTCGCTCGTGGCAGTAGTGGCAGGCAGCGTTTCGGTGCTGTTTGCGCTGGGAGGTGTCGCCAGCGCGCAGGGCACGTCGACAGCCTCCGCAACTGTCCACAGCCAGGCGGTGCAGGCGCCGCCTCCGAACGGAAACAGTGGCACGACCGTCGATCCGCTGCAGTACAACTGCGGCAACAATGCACCAAGCTGCGGCCAGGTGGGTGAGTCCTACGGCTATTATTCCGGCCAGCCGGTAGATCTTCTTTACTCTGAGAATTACTACTGCGACCCAGGTGTCTCATCGAAAGCTTCCACCGGTTGCGAGGTCGGGGCGGGACCTTCGTCTGCCAACCCGACCGGTACGTCTTCGGACGGCACGTCGCTCGGCAACACGACCCACAGCAACATCCTCTACATCCCGACCCCGCTGTACTCGCCGACACCGCCGACGCAGTGCATTGCGACTGCGACCTGCATCGACCATCCGCCGACGGTAGACTTGTCTCGCCTGGGAGGAGCCTTTGCCGCTGACACAAATGTGGCGATCCCCGCTCATGACCATTACGTCACCACCCGCAACAACGGCCTGCCGGAGTGGTGGAATGTCCAAGTAGTCCCGATCAGCTCGGCGGCCGCGTGGAACGCATTCCTGTCGACTGGAACGCTGACGGCAGCGCAGATGAGCGGTGCAGCACCGTCCAACATCTACCTCTTCTTCCAGGTCCTTCCCGGACAGGTCCCTGCGGCACAGTTCGCCAACCAGGGGCCGTCCACACCGGCTGCGCCTCCCGGACCAGCTGTGGCAACTGCACCATCGCCTAGCGCTACGAACCAGACCGAGTCGGGTACGACTTTCAACAACCTGGTAAACGATTGTGGAGCGACAGCCCCGAACTGCCAGAATATTGGCATCAGCCATGACTGGATAAACGGCCAGGATGTGCAGGCCCTCTACACCGAGCAGTACTACTGCGGCACTGCTGCAGACGGCAAAGGCTCCGGGGCCACAAGTGGTTGCGAGGCTGGATCGGCTTCGAGCACTGTGCCTCCTGGTGTTTCCGATCAAACGGCGCCGAACCAAACGGCGAACCCGCCTGTAACCAACAACCAGATCGACCCGTTGTACATTCCGATCCCGCTGTTCGCCAACAGCTACAACCAGTGCCCGAGTGCTATCACGTGCATCGATCACCCGGCGACGATCGACCTGTCAAGGCTTGCCTCGGCGCTCGGAGCTCCGGCGTCTGCGTTGACGAACGTGCCTCTGCCTGGCCATGACCATCTCCTGACGACCCGCAACGGGGACCAGCCGGAGTGGTGGAACGTCATCGCCATCCCCGTCACGAGCCAAGCCGGCCTCCAAGCCGTCTACAACTCGAAGAGCTACTCGGCGGTCAAGGCCCTGGAGGGCCAGCCGGGCAGCGGCATCGGCGGCGAGATCCCGACGAACGCCTTCTTGTGGTTCCAGACTCTACCCGGCGCTTCCGCCGCCACCCCCGGCCCTCTTCAGTCGAGCTGCATGTCCACCCTCCCGGCAGGGACGGTCACGGGTGCGGCCGCACTGCCTGACGGCACCGGCTACATCGAGACCGACGCTAAGGGTGACGTGGCCGTCTTCGGTGGCGCAGCCTGCTACGGCTCACTCACCGGCACTGCGCTCAACAAGCCGGTCGTCGGCATCGCCGTCGACCGCACGACTGGCGGCTACTGGCTGGTCGCTTCGGACGGTGGCGTCTTCTCCTTCAACGCTCCGTTCTACGGGTCGACTGGTGGCATGACGCTCAACAAGCCGATCGTCGGTATCACAACCGACCTCAACAGCAAGGGTTACTGGCTGGTCGCCTCCGACGGTGGCGTGTTCGCCTTCAACGAACCCTTCTACGGGTCGACTGGTGGCATGACGCTCAACAAGCCGATCGTCGGCATGGGCCTCGACCGGGCAACTGGTGGCTACTGGCTGGTCGCTTCTGATGGCGGAGTCTTCTCCTTCAACGCACCGTTCTACGGTTCGACTGGAGGAATGACCCTGAACAAGCCTGTGGTCGGTATCGCCCCGGTGTCGGACGGTAGCGGCTACCGTCTGATCGCCTCCGATGGCGGTGTGTTCGACTTCAACACCCCGTTCTACGGCTCCACTGGTGGCATGACGCTCAACCAGCCGGTCATCGCAGGACTCAACAACAACTCCTATGACGGCTACTGGCTCGTCGCCGCTGACGGTGGCGTCTTCACCTTCAGTCCCCCCTCCGAAGGGATGCCTTTCTACGGGTCCGCTGCCTAGACCCAGCTAAAGCACACATCGGCAATACCGGCCGGTGACAGGCGAACCCCTCGTCTGTCACCGGCCGGTCCGGTCTGTAGGAGCCCCGAACTGTGAACCTGCAACTATCCGAGACTCGCTTCGCGAAGCGGACCACGACATCAGCTGCCGAGCGGGAGACGTTTCGCCGCCGAGTGCAGCTCGCCCTTGCGGCGCTGTGGCTCCTCGACGCGGTCCTGCAATTCCAGCCGTACATGTTCTCCAAGGCGTTCGCAACGAACGTCATCGGTTCGGCCGTTGCCGGCAATCCGGGTTTTGTCGCCGGGCCTATATCCTTCGCCGCTGGAGTGATCGTGCACCACCCTGCTGTGTACAACAGTTTGTTTGCGTCGACGCAGCTTCTAATCGCCATCAGCCTTTTTCGCCGTCGCGGCGCCAAGATCGCTCTCGGCGTCTCCATAGGGTGGGCGCTAGGCGTGTGGTGGATGGGCGAAGGTCTCGGAGGAATTCTCACTGGTGGCACCACCGTGTACATGGGGGAGCCTGGAGCTGCATTGCTCTACGTCTTTATCGCAGTGTACGCGTGGCCGCGCGCGAAAGCGGCATCACCACGTTCGTCGTTGGCCGAAAGCAGCCCGCTCGGCCGGATCATTCCCCTACTAGCGTGGGTCGCCCTTTGGGCCAGCTTCGTGTACTACGCGCTGCGGCCCGCGATGCGCAGCGCCCAGGCGTTGTCAGCAATGATGACAGGTATGGCCGGGGGAGAGCCGGGTTGGATCCGCTCCGTGGACATGTGGCTCGGGCGGGTCCTCGCCGAGAACGGCACGCAGGTGTCGATCACGCTAGCCGCGTTGTTCGCAGTCACCGCCGTAGCTGTCGTCGTGCCGCGCGCGGCGAAGGTCGGCGTCTTGGTCGCCATGGCACTCGCGGCGACGGTGTGGGTGTCTCAAGATTTCGGCGGCGTCTTCACCGGTTCCGCGACGGACCCGAACACCGGGCTCCCGCTCGTGCTTTTGGCGGCCTGTTACTGGCCGATCGCGGGTCGCCGCCAGGAGGGGACGACTTCGGCGAGTATCCCGATCGTGACTCTCGGCGCGGAGCGCAAGGTGTCGAGTCGGGCGGCGTAAATCAACTAGGCCACAACTAACCCGCGCCGTGGCTGAACTCGCCACGTCCGGGGTATGTCTTCGATGTGATCGTCGAAGAAAAGCTGCGCATCGCCTCGACCCAACCGACCAGCGTCACATACGGGCAGTGGGCAGATGCGGACCTTGCCGTTGGAGTCGTGTGCCGTGACGAGGACGCCTACACGGAAGTCTGCCGTCGCCACCGGGGAGCTATCCGCTCGGCTACCGAGGTGATCCTTGGGCGTGATCCTGCGAGCGACGACGTCGTTGCCGACGTTCTTATGGCGTTCTGGGTCCATCCGGAGCTCTTCGAGGCGGCCCGGGGGACGTTGCATGGGTACCTCACTTTGAAGGCCCGGGGTCGCAGCATCGACTTGCTTCGATCGCGTGCGAGCAGGCACCGGCGCGAGCTGACAGACGCGCGAGCGGAGCGCATAGCCGACCGTGACGTCGACTCTAGCCTGCTCGCCGAGGAGGCCGGACACGAGATCGCCAGCGCGCTGGCGTTGCTTCCCGCCTCTCAGAGGCTGCCGATATGTCTGGCGTTCTACGAGGGGATGTCCTACACCGCAGTCGCTCGACATCTCCAGCTTCCCGAGGGGACCGTCAAGTCGAGGATACGGGCGGGCCTGCGCCATCTTCGGGGTATCTTGCGGACGATAGAGTAGTTCTCGTAGTCCGCTTCGCGATCGAAGGGGGAGTGGTGCCCGGTACCGATGACGAGATAGGGACAGCGGGGGATGCCATCCAGGGAGCGAACCCGTTCGTTGGCATGTCCCCGAGGAATATGGCGGAAGCGGCGGCCCGCTGGGCGAGCGCGGCGGGCCGCCATCCTTTCGTGGTGATGTCGGAGGGACTCAAATGGGGCTCGGAGGAGGCCCGAGTCCTCGCAGGAATGTCGGACGTCAAACCTGACCCGAAGGACAAAAGGTTCGCCGACCCGGCGTGGACGCGCCCGTTGTGGAAGCGCGTCGCGCAGTCCTACCTCGTCAGCGGCGCCGCCCTGCTCGCCAGCGTGGACAAGCTTGGGCTCGACGACAAGAGCGCTTCGCGGGCCCGCTTCGCGCTGAGCCAAGTGGTCGAGGCGTCAGCGCCCACGAACGCCTTAGCCGGAAACCCCGCGGCGCTTCGCCGGGCGGCGAAGACCCGCGGCCGCTCCCTGGTGGCCGGCGCTAGGAATTTCGCCAAGGACTTGCGACAAAACGGTGGGATGCCCTCCCAGGTCGACTCCCGGCCGTTCCGTGTTGGCGAGACGGTCGCCGCGACAAGGGGCGAGGTTGTCCACCGAAGTCCCATGTTCGAGTTGATCCAGTACGAGCCGACGACGCCGCGCGTCGGGGCGCTCCCGACTTTGATCATCCCGCCGCAGATCAACCGCTACTACTTCTTGGACTTGGCGCCGAAGCGGAGTTTCGTCGAGTATGCGGTAGGGCGGGGCATACAGATGTTCCTGATGTCGTGGCGCAACCCGACCCCGCACGAGCGTGACTGGGGTCTCGACGCGTACGTTGCGGCGTGCATCGAAGCAGCGGAAGTGGCTGCCGAGGTCACCGGGACCGACTCGGTCAACCTGGCCGGGTTCTGCGCAGGCGGGATGACGCAGTGCGCGACCCTGTCCCTGCTCGCTTCTCAAGGCCGCGACCTCGTCAACTCGGCGACCCTTGCTGTCACCTTGATAGACACGCAGATAAGCAGCACCCTCAACATGTTCTCCACCGAACGCACGATCCGCTCGTCGATCGCGAGCTCAAGGCGCAAGGGGATCCTCGATGGCCGCGAGCTGGCTCGGGTGTTCGCGTGGGTCCGCCCCAACGACCTCGTGTGGAACTACTGGGTCGCGAACTACCTGATGGGCGAGGACCCCCCGGCGTTCGACGTGCTCGCGTGGAACGCGGACGCGACGAACCTACCGGCGGCGTTGCACGGCGAGTTCATGCACCTGTGGAACGACAACGCGTTGATGCATCCCGGCAAGCTCAACGTCGCAGGGGTCCCGGTCGACCTCGGCACCGTAAAGCAGGACGCGTACGTAGTCGGGGCGCTCACCGACCATCTCGTGCCGTGGCAGTCCGCGTACGCAGCCACACAGGTCCTCGGCGGCGACGCCCGTTTCGTGCTGTCCAACAGCGGCCACATTCAAGCGCTCGTGAACCCGCCAGGCAACCCGAAGGCGAGCTTCTACACGAGCGACGAGGTACCGGCGGACCCGGCGGAGTGGCTGGCGGGGGCGGAGCAGGTCCGCGAAAGCTGGTGGGTGGACTGGGCCGACTGGACCCTCGAGCGCTCCGGTGCGACAAAAGCGAAACCGCGAAGGCTCGGGTCTCCAAAGCACCCTAAGATCGTTGCCGCGCCGGGCGAATACGTCCGCCACTGAACCTTTAGCTCCCCGGGGGTACCGCCATGATGGACATGCCGCTTAGCACTTGGATGCTCTTCAACGGGGCCGCGAGCCATCACAGCCACGGCGAGATCGTGAGCCGCCTGCCGGACGGTTCGCTGCACCGCTACACCTACAGCGACTTCTCGGCTCGGGCGAAGCGTCTGATGAACGTCTTCGACCAGCTCGGCGTGCCTGTAGGGGCAAAAGTAGCCACACTGGCTTGGAACTCCTTTCGTCACCTTGAGGCCTACTTCGCAGTGCCGTGCGCCGGCCGCGTGCTTCACACCCTCAACGTGCGACTCTCCCCGGAGGAGCTGGCGTTCGTGATCAACGACGCCGAGGACTCGGTGGTGCTCGTTGACCCGGACTTCACAGGGCTGATAAGCCAGGTCCTTCCGATGACCCCCGGCGTGCGCCACGTCGTCGTGCTCTCCGAGACCGCCGACGCGGTCGAGGGCGGCCTCGCCTACGAGACGCTCCTTGCGGATGCAGGGGCGGACTTCGAGCAGCCGGAGATAGACGAGTGGTCGCCGGCGGGGATCTGCTACACGTCTGGGACGACCGGACGTCCGAAGGGGGTCGTGTACTCGCACCGGTCGACTTTTCTCCATGCGCTTGCCTGCTCGTCGATGGCCGGCATCGCGATCGGTCCCGCTGACAGCGTGCTGCCGCAGGTGCCGATGTTCCATGCCAACGCGTGGGGTATGCCCTATGCCGGCGTGGCGGTCGGCTCGAAGCTGGTGTTCTACGCGGGGGCTTTTGCTCCCGAGCCGTTCGCTGACCTCCTCCTCGGCGAGCGGGTGACGGTGACGGGAGCGGTGCCAACAGTCTGGATCTCTCTCGCGGACACGCTCGCACGCAAGCCGCGCCCCGAGCATCTGCGCCACATCGTGTGCGGCGGCAGCCAGCCGCCCAAGGCATTGATCGAACGCTACCGCCGGGACTTCGACTTGAAGATCATCCAAGCGTGGGGGATGACCGAGACCTCGCCGCTGGCGAGCATGTCGTGGCCCCAGGAGTGGATGAGAGACCTCGACGAGGCCGAGCTTTCGACCCGGGTGCGTGGGCAGGCGGGGCTGCCGCTCCCGGGAGTCGAGATCGCCATCCGGGGAGACGACGGCGCCGACGTCGCTTTCGACGGCGAATCGATGGGTGCGCTTTACGTGCGCGGGCCGTGGGTGGCGGACAGCTACCTGCACGGCCAGGGTGCCGAAAGCTTCACCAAAGACGGGTGGTTCAACACCGGAGACGTGGCGATTGGTAGTCCCGACGGGTATTTTGTCATCGCTGATCGCACAAAGGATCTGATCAAGTCGGGCGGGGAGTGGATCTCCTCGGTGGACATGGAGGCTGCGATCATGGCGATGCCCGGCGTCGTCGAGGCGGCTGTGATAGCCATCCCCGACGACCGCTGGGTGGAGCGCCCCCTCGCCTGCGTCGTGGTCGCCGATGGCGCCGAAGTGACCACCGAAGCGGTCCGGGCCCATCTTCAGGGGTCCGGTTTCGCCGCTTGGCAGGTTCCCGACCGAATCGAGACGGTCGACGAGATACCGAAGACCGCCGTCGGCAAGTTCGACAAGAAAGTGCTTCGTGGCCGGTTCCCGCAGTAGGGCCGCGAAGATCAGCTCCCCGAGGTGACCACAGTCGAGTCCGGGTCCTTTTACCTAAACGTCGGGCCGACGCGGGTCCGCGTCCGTGTCGTCGGATCCGGGCCACCGCTTGTACTCGTTATGGGTATCGGCGGCAACCTCGACATGTGGGAGCCGCTCGCAGGCGAGCTCCACGGGCGTCGGCTCATCATGTTCGACTTCCCGGGGACGGGAAGCTCGGCGCTTTCGTGGATGCCGCCGACGATGGGATTCAACGCGCTGTTCGTTAAGATGCTTCTTCGCCGCCTCGGCGTCGCAAACGCAGACGTACTCGGCTACAGCTGGGGCGGCATCCTGGCGCAGCACCTGGCGATCCAACACCCGAGCGTCGTGCGCCGTTTGGTGCTGGTGGCGACGACGGTCGGGCTCGGTGGCAAACCACCGCCACTACAAGTGGCGGTGCGACTGACGACACCGCGGCGGTATTACTCACGCTCGTATTTCAGAAGCGTCGCACCGAGCCTCTACGGCGGCCGGTATCGTAGCGACCCGACGATGGTGGAGGCGCACGCGCAGAGCCGGATGGGCCGGCCTCCGAGCCCCCTTGGCTACATTGCGCAACTTACGGCTCTGGCCGGGTATTCGACGCTGCCCGGGTTACCGTTCGTCAAAGCCCGCACATTGGTGCTCGCCGGTGGCGATGACCCGATCGTGGACACGTTCAACCCGAAGCTGATAGCCCGCTTCATCTCCGGCTCGAAACTGACGATCATCCCCGACGCAGGCCATCTGCTACTCGTCGAGCGTCCCGAGGTGGTTGCGCCGCTGATCGACGACTTCCTGTTGGCGCCATAGCGTTAGTTCAGGGGCCAGCGGTGGCTGGTTCTTCAGCAGCCAAGCGCATAACTGATCGCAGAGCAGACGAGTCGCATGGTGACGTCGTCGACTTGTCCGACAGGGCCGGTCAGCGACTTCTGCTCGACAGTATGGAGGCCGTCACAGTTGATGACCGACGGTCGGTCCAGTCCGACATCGACGTGGTCGATGTGGACTTCCGCGGCGAGGCCACGAATGGATGTAGTCACCTCGGCCACCGTGACGAGGCTTCGCACGTCGAGTACCTCGGATCGGGTTAAAAGCACGACGGGCCGCTTTCGCCGGCCAACTTCGGCCAACCACACCTGTCCGCGCCTCAATGTTGCCCCCATGCTTCAGCATCGGCCCAAAAGGCATCGGCGCGTTCTGGCTGCTTTAGGTATGCGTCCCTATCCGCTTGCGCTAGGGCGTCACGTACAGCATCGGTGACTCCTTGACGAGCAGCGGCCGAAATATTGATCCCGAGCTGACGAGCTCTCTCGGCCAAGCCCTCGTCGAGGGTGAAGGTCGTTCTCGACGATGCCATCCCTTGATGCTAGCACTAAACGGTGATGGAGTGTGCTATCACTCTGTGCGAGCCTGTGCTCCAGCGCTGCTGGGACAACCGCTCGGGCGTCAGCACAGCTGGTAGATGATGGCGTTGCTGTCTTGGTAGACGACTCTGAGCCGACCGGGTAGTGGCCGGCTGGCGGGTGTAGTGAGGTAGCGAAAGCCGTACTTGTGGCACAACACGCCGTAGAGGTGGGCGTTGATTGTCTGCTGCAGTCGGGCGTCTGCGGCAGCGACCGTTGACGGCGTGCGGGATATGTAGCCGAACGCGATCGGCTTGGCGGTCAGGACCTGGTCGTATAGCTGGAGTGATTTGTCGACGCGGCCGTGCGCTGTGGCGGCGTTGTCGATGACTGCGCCCGGTGGCAGCGCCTTCAAGGCGCTGACGTAGGCCGGTCTTGTGACCGGGGTTAGTGGCGGTGGTGCTGGCCACAGCTCGACCACAAGTCCCGCGCATACCAGCCCTGTCAGCACCCGGCCCCGGGTCCGATGTGAACCGCGCGCGGTCCACCTGCTGAGCACGAGAGCTATGAGAATAGCGGTGGCGAGCGTCGTGAGTACGATTATCCGGACCGGCTCGATGTTGTAGTCGAGGAGAGGAAACGCCTTGCGGATGAGGTCGAACGGCATTGGCACGCCAGTGTTTGAGCCGTGGATGACCAGGTAGGGCCCGAGGCTGAGCGCAAAGGACACCCCGGCAAAGCCGAGCCAGAAACCGGCGTGTGCTCCGAGGCGCCGCCGGGTGACAGCTGCGATGACAACAAGGGTGCTGGCTGTGATCGACAGGTAGGCGCTGTAGTCGCCGAGGGGCATGTGGATGGCGCCCCAATACCACTGTGTGAGGTGGGAGAATCGCCAGTGACCGCCAGGGAGCAGCAATGAAAGCACGTCCGTGCCCGTGCTTTTGTGGCCGCCGACCATAGGGTCGCTCAGGTTCGACAGTATCAGCGCCACCGGCAGTGGGAGGGTCAGCAGGCCCGAGAGCCCGACGAATACCGCACTGGACGTCGCGTCGAACTTTAGCTCTCGCTTCCTCCATAGATGCACGAGGATGACCAGCGCAGTCAGCACCGAGAACAAGAAGTAGTAGTAGTCGCAGAGCAAGACGAGAAGGAGTGTGACCGCCGTACCCGCTGCAAGGCGGGCTCGAGGGCGTAGGAGTAATCGCCACCAAAGAAGCACAAAGAGGGGGGCCCATTCGAGAGACACCAGTTGCATCAAGCCGAGCGTCTTGGACATGTGATACGCCGAGAAGGTCATAAAGAAGCCGCCGACGAGTGAGGGCACGTAGCGCCCGCAGAAGAACCGGCAAAGCCAGAACGTGGTGACACCGGTGGCAACGAACGAGAAGGCCACCATGAGGTTGAACGCCACCACGAGTGGTACGAAACGCAGCAGGACGACGCCGACGAGCCCGTTGAACGGGTTCATCGTCTGGCCTAGCAAGGTCGTCCCGTAGGGGTAATGAAGCATGTAAGTGTGCCAGGGGAGCTGGTGGAGATGGGTGAGGGCCTGGTTGACCCACCACATGTTCCAGACGTTCTGGTAGCCGTCGCCGCTGTCGGTGAAGAACCTCGTAGTGGGATGCGCCACCCACGGCCAGGTGTAGAGGCAGAAGAAGCCTAGGTAGACCAAGCTCGGCGGACCGATCGCGCTGAACGCCGTACGGTCCCTGCACTTTGACGCAGTCTTTCTTAGCCTCCACGGCATGGCTGAACGTACGGGATTCACGACGCCGAACCTTACCGAAGCCGAAGTCAACCCGGCATTGATATCGCCCGGGCGCCGTATGGTGGTGCTTGCGGACCACACGAAGTGGAATGAAGTCGGTCTGTCCACCTTCGACTCACTTGAGGAAGCTGACGTACTCGTAACCGACGACGCACAGCCCGACGATGCGTCGATCAAGGATCTCAAAGGGGCCGTGCGACGCCCTCCAAAGCCGGTCAGCGTCGACGAGATGAACAGCGTGATCGTCGCGTCCGCAACTTCGGATGTGCGGTGATCGGGCTCGATACTAACGTCGTAATCCGCTACCTGGTGCAAGACGACCCTGACCAGTCGGCTACCGCGTCTGCGCTGATCGACGAGCTAACCGAGGCCGAACCGGCTTACCTCAGCCTTGTCACTGTTATCGAAATATATTGGGTCTTGCGCCGTGCCTACAGGGTCGCCAGCGGCCGCTGCGCTGAACTGTTGAGCGGGTTGTTAGACGCACGGGAACTTCGCGTCGACCGAGATTCGATTGTACGAGCGGTCCTCGTCGCTAGCAGCGAAGGAACCGACTTCGCAGATGCTGTCATCGCCGAGCTTGGTAGGTCAGCGGGTTGCATTTACACGGTGACCTTCGACCAACGTGGGGCACGAAGCGGGGTGATGGAGTTCCTCGGCCGCCCGTGACGGCAGCGGCTCACAATGGGATGGTCGGCGGGATGGGTGTGCGAGAGGTCTCACTATCCGGTCGCTTTGACGATCACCTTGGAGGCGGCGATGGAGCCATTCGCTCCTATTTTGCCAAACACATGGACGGTCTCGCCGTTCTTCAGCGCTGAGGCGCTGGCGGCTGTGTTCCCGCTGAGATAGATCGTGGCCGACGACGTGACTACCGTCGTAGATTTGCCCGACGACGAGTTGAGCACGAACCCGGTACTGCTAAGGGCGCTCAAGGTGCCGGTGTGAGAAGTCGCTGTTCCCAGCACAATCACAGTCTTGGCCGTCGGGGAGGTGGCTCCGGGTTTGAGAAGAATCCGGATCCGCTCGCCGGGTTGTAGCGCCGACGCCACGATCGTCGTCTTGCCTTGGCGGTAGGTGGTCGCCGGTACTTCTAGGACCGTCTCCGACTTGGCGTGGACTTTGAGCTCGACTGCCGAGGATTGAAGCGCTGTCACCACCCCGACCAGGGCGCTGCCCCGATGCTTAGCAGCGCCGTGGCCGCTAACGGCCGACGTGGATGGGACGCTGGTTGGCGTCGTGGCGCTACTCGCCTGGGTGGCGCCGGTCGACGAGCAGGCCGCCAGGGCGAAGCCGAGCGAGCCGATCGCCGCCGCACGGCGTATTCGGCGGGTCGCGGGGATGTAAGCGCGGAGGCCGCCTTTTGTCCAACGTTGTTTCATCAACGATTTCAACCTTCCGTAGAGTTCGGGATAATGGCATCGTTGCCGGCGGAATTGCTGGTCTGGCCGCGCACGGCTCCGACGAGGCGTCCCAATGCCGGGAGGGCGGCGCTGATGAGACGACGATCCTCGGCGTCGAGATCGGCGAGAGCGCAGGCAAGCACGTCGAGTCGTCGGTCACGCCATTCGGCGAGCTCGATTGCAGCGAGTTCGGTGAGATACATGCGCACCACCCGCTGGTCGTCGCCGTCAGGGCGGCGCTCGAGCAGGCCTGCCTCTGATATGGCCCGGGCGAGCGTGCTCACGGTGTTGGAAGCCAGGCGAAGAGAGCGGGCGGCGTCGCCGACCCGGATGCCGGGATTGCGTCGCACCAGGTTCAGCAATTCCAGGTACGACGGTGGTAGCAGCTGCATACCGAGGGGCCGGCCGAGGACCCGGCGGCGAATCACCCGGAACGAGAGGAAGAGACTCTCCGCCTCCTCGGTCAGGCCCGACGCTATCGCTGCGGGTGCAGGCTCCCGGTGTTCGGTCGAAGCGGGAAGGCGCGGCCGGGCAGCGCCCGACGCGGCAGGGCTCGATTGGGCAGCGCTCACCTGGCCGTCTCCACACTCGCGGCTGCGAACTCGTCTGTCGGGGGCGTGCCGTCAGACGTGTAACGCAGAAGGTGACGCCTCCAGCCGGCCAGCTTGGCTGCAACGTCGTCGAAGAGGGTGTAGAGGACCGGAACGACCAGCAGGCTTAGGAGGGTGGAGGAGAGCAGGCCGCCGATGAGGACTACCCCGACGGGCATCCTTTCACTGGCCCCCGAGCCGGTGCCGAATGCTAGAGGGAGCATGGCGAAGACCATGGTTGCCGTGGTCATGAGGATGGGCCGGATTCGCGTGGAGCCGGACTCGATGACAGCCTGATTGCGCTCCGCTCCTCGCCGCCGGAGTGTCTTGGCGTAGTCAACGAGGAGAATCGAGTTCTTAGAGACGAGCCCAATCAGCATGATCATGGCGATGAGCGCGAAGATCGAGATTGGCAGATGCGCGATCCACAGTCCGACAAGGGCGCCGACGATCGCGAGGGGCACGGCGAAAAGGACGGCTAGTGGATCGATAAGCGACTCGTATAGCGCGGCCATCAGCATGTAGACGAGCAGGATCGACAGGCCGAGAGCTTGAAGGAGAGGTCCGAAGGCCCTGCTCTGCTGGGCGGACTGGCCACCCACAGTGACCGAGTATCCCGTCGGCAGGCCGACGGCGTGGGCGGCGGCGAGGATGGCGGCTGTGGCCGGCCCGGAATTCCCGCTCGAGCTCGACGCCGAAACTGACACCGAGTACTGCCCGTTCGTCTGGGTTATAGTGCCGGGCCCGGCGGCCTCGGTGAGGCTGGCCACTGTCGAGAGGGGGACCACCCCTCGGGCGCTCGGCACGCTGATAGCTCCGAGCTCGGCAGGGCTCAGACTCGCGCCATTGGCGAACGTCACCTTGATAGGTTGAGCTGGAGCGGTGGAAGAGACCACCAGCGGCGGGACGGTCACCCCGCCGAGAGCGGCCGCGACGGCGTCGCCGATAGTAGTGGTGGACACGCCGAGATAGGCCGCCCGGGCCTGGTCGACCTGGATTGACAGTTCGGGCGTCGGGCTCGGTACCGACGTCGAAACCTGGGTCACTGCGGGGTTATGCGCGAGGGCTGCCGATACCTGGTTGGCGATCCCGTCCAAGACGGTGAGGTCGGGCCCGACGATACTGATCGAGGCGGCACGGGAACCGCCGGCGATGAAGGGGCTCTGCACGTGGGCGTGGGCCACCAGACCGGGGTAGCGACCGGCCAACGCTGCTACCTGCTTGGTATAAGTTGTGATCGGCGGCCGGGTGCCTCGCGCCGCTAGGTCGACGGTGATCTGACCGATGTTGTGGGCTGCACCCGAACCGGCCCCGTAACCGGCTGACACGAAGACCTCGGTGACGCCGGAGAGCCGCTGCAGGCGCTTGGCGAAGCCGGTGAGGGTGGCTTGGGCGGTCGGCAAAGGGGTGCCCACCGGCAGCTTTGCGTTGACGGTCAGCACCCCGTTGTCCTCGGGGGGGACGAAGGTTGTGGGTAACACGCCGGAGCCGAGAATGGCCGCCGAGCCGGCAACCGTCGCGAGTGCCACTCCGATCACGACAAGGCGGTGGCCGAGGCTCCAGGCGATCAGCCGTCTGTAGCCGGAACGGACCCTTTCGAATCCGGCGTCGAAACGGTCGCCGCAACGGCTGCCGACGGACTTCGCTTCGCGTGGGCGGATGCCCCATCGAGAGGCGAGCATCGGCGTCAGGGTGTAGGAGACGAGCAGGGAAAAAAGGGTTGCCGCCACGATGGTAAGGCCGAATTCGCGAAACAGCTGGCCCACATTGCCCGAAACGAAGGCCACAGGGGCGAACACGACCACGTCGGTGAGGGTTATGGCAACGGCAGCGGCGCCAATTTCCCTCCTGCCGTCGACAGCGGCGACGGCTGGAGCTTTGCCCATTGCCTTGTGGCGGTGGATGTTCTCGAGGACCACGATCGAATCGTCCACGAGGATCCCGATCAACAGCGACAACGCCATCAGCGAGATGAGGTCCAGGCTGAAGCCGAGAAAGTACATAACGGCGAACGTCGAGATCAAAGAGACGGGGATGGCGGCCAACACGATCACCGTGTTGGCCATGCGGTGCAAGAAGACCGCCAGGACGAGCGCCGCGAACAAGATGCCGAGGAACAAGTCGAGTTCGACGTTGCTAAGGGCTGCCCGCACGTAGTTGGTGATGTCACCCGTGATGGTAGTGGACACCCCTGCGGGTAGCTGTGGGCTGAGAGTTCGAAGAGCGGCCCGGACCTCGTTGTCGACCGCCAGCGAGTTGGCCGTGGAGGAGGCGGTCACGACCAGCCCGACGGCCGGGGTGCCGTTGAGCGTCGACGCTGACGTGGCCTGAGCGAGACCTTGTGAGACAGTCGCCACCTGGTCGAGCAGTACCGCCCCTCCCGGTCGAGATGCGATCGGCAGAGATTGCAGTTGAGACAGGGACGTGTACCCGCCGTGGGCGCGAGCCAGCAGCTCCTGATTGCCGACTACGACCAGGCCCCCGGTCACGGCAACATTCTGAGCCTTGAGGGCAGCGGTGACCTGGGTAACCGAAAGGCCGTAGGCTGCCAGCTCCGTCGGGGAGACGTCCACGTTCACTACCGGCGCACGGCCTCCCACGACGGTGACTTGGGCCACCCCGGACAGCTCTTGGAGGCTAGGCGCTACGACTGTCGTGGCGAGCGTGTAGAGCTGGGAGGAGGCCAGGGGGCCGGATACCGCCACGTTCATCATCGGAAGGGCAGAAGGATTGGCCTTTATGATCGAAGGGGCCGTGGCTGTCGGCGGCAGCCCCTTGGCTATCCTCGCCAGGGCGAGGGAGACGCTGGCGCCGGCCTGGTCGATGTTGGTTCCCCCGGCGAACTGCAGGGCGACCACGGAGCGGCCTGGCCCGGAGGTGCCTACCATCGAGACTATCCCTGACTCGGAGGTCAGGGCTTTTTCGACCGGGCTCGTCACCGTCGCCGACATCGTCGAGGCGCTGGCCCCCGGCTCACCGATCACCACCCGGATATAGGGGAAATTGACGTTGGGCAGGCGGCGTACCGGCAGCTTGCCGAAGGCCACCACCCCAGCGACAACCAGGAACCCGAGGAGCATCAGGATCGTCACGGGACGGCTTACCGCCAGGGCGGTAAGCCCACGTTTGTGGTTTCCTGCGTCTGTCATCCCGCTGCCCCGGCGCCGCCCTTGCGAGCGGACCCGCCGCCCGTACCGGCACCGGCCCCGCTCGCTACACCGCCACCAGTGCCGGTGATCTTGGTAGGAGCGGCGGTCGGGGCGGCGGTCGGGGCGGTAAGGATCCCCCCGACCGAACTGCCTGTGACCGAGTTGGCCACCGTGAGCGTCGAGGCAACCTTGACACGGTCACCTTGGGCCAGGTAGGTCTGGCCTGCCACGACTACTAGCGCTCCGGGGGACAAACCGGAGACTTCGGTGGTGGACCCGTCCGATACCGTGGGTGTCACGTCCACCAGACTCACCGTGGGGGCGCCCCCCTTGGCCGTCGCCCCTATGGCTTTCCGGGTCTTGTTCTTCTTGCCCTTGCCCTTCCCTTTGCCCTTGCCGGCGTTCTTCTTGGTCGGGGAGGCAGCGCCGGATCCTCTAGGAGAAGGGGTAGCGCTGGAGCCATTCGCCGTCGCCGGCTTGGTTGCGGGGCTGACGACGAACACCTGGGGGTGGCCGTTGATGCTAACGATGGCACTGGCCGGCACCAAGATCGCTGACGGGGTGCTCGAGGTCACAACTGAAGCGGCGGCGGACTCGCCGGGGTGCAACCACGACGGGGGGGACGCCACGGGAGTCAGGGTCACCTCAAAGGTGAGCGACGACGCACTTGCCGAGGTCGACACCGCCGTGACCGTGGCTGCGAGATTGTTCGACGCGCCCAGCACAGACAGCGTCGCCGTCTGGCCGGCTCGGACCAGCGACACGCTGGCCTGCGACACCGGAGCCTGGACAGTCATCCCTAGACCGTCGAGAGTCATCACCGTCGTTCCGGCGGCGACGGTCTGGCCCACTGCTACCGACAGTGACGACACCGTCCCAGATGAGGGGGCTGTGAGTGACTCCTGGGCGACCTCGGCTCCGATCACGGCTTGCGCCGCCTGGGCCTGGGTCACTGCCGCCACCAGCGGAGCTAAAGACGCGCTCGAGGGCGGGGCCTCGGCCTGCGCCGATTGGGCCTCGGCGAGGGTCAGGCCGGCCTGTGCCACAGCAACCGCCTCGGCGGCCGAGTCGAGCTGCGTCTGTGATCCCGTGCCCCGACCGCCCTGGGCGCCGGCCACCGCCTGCTGGTAGGCGACCTCCGCTGCACTGAGTACCGCTTGGGCCTTAGCGAGTCCGTCATTCGCGACCGCCAACGAAGCGCCGCTCGGTGGAGCTTCAGCGGCGCTGAGCTTGGCCTGTGCCGTCCCGACCGCCGCCTGGGCCGCAGCTAACTGGGCCTGAAGCACCGGGTCGGTCACGCTCATCAGTGCTTGCCCGGCGTTCACGTGCTGACCTACGCTCACGTCGAGGACCGACACCCGGCCCGAAGCACCGGCAGCCAACGGCAGGCTCGTGGTAGGGACCACCGTCCCCGACAGCGACAGCGCAGAAGCCGCCGTACCGACGGTGGCCCGGGCCACCTCCACTGCCGTCACCCCGGTGCGGGCTTTCGACGTGCCCTTGCGCCCACTGCCCGCCGCGTATGCCGTCCCGGTGCCCACCAGGGCCACCCCTGCTGCTAGGGCCACGATCTTGGTAGCCCTTCTAGGAGTTTTATTCATTGTGGTCACTTCCTGAACCTGAAGAGCTGTCGCCGATCGGCGAATATATCTGTCACAGACAGGAAGATCTTGTCAGCGAAATGTTCGCGTTCGGTTAGGAAAGTGTGAGGAAACCAACATGGACGTGGACGGTCACTGGTTCAGCCAGAAGTCAGCGCTGGTAGCGAAGTATCAAGCGAGCGAGGCGCAGCGAGCCAGGATCTCGCCGCGCTCAGGCATCTAAACAGTTAGGACCTGTGCGGGACTCCCTGCTCAGAAAGGCGCTCTGCTACTCGCCCAGTCACAACGAACTGGCTTTCACGGTCCCGATGTTCGACGAGTTCATGAAGAGATGGCTACCTGAGATACCGAAGTAGACAAACACAGGCACGGCCGGTCCGCCGGGAGTAGGCCCGGGTCTGTCGTTTCAAACGATTGATACCTTATACAGCCATGGCCGGCATAAAGTATCAATCGTTTTCCGGGGCAGCCGAAATAGCGTCGATGCCAGCGGCGGCGGGGGGTTTCGGCGGGATTTAGGCGGGTTTTCTGGTTAGCCGGTACGCTGAAGCCCTAATGCGCCCCGGGACCGAAATGGCGTGGATCCCCGGAGGGACCTTCCGCATGGGATCCGACTCCGCTGCGTACCCGGAGGAGGGCCCGACTCGCCAAGTGAGCGTCGACGGCTTCTGGATCGACGTCTCCCCGGTGACGAGACAGGAGTTCGCACGTTTCATCGACGCGACCGGGTACGTGACGGTGGCGGAACGCGAGATCGATCCGAGCGAGTACCCGCAGCTCGACCCGTCGATCCTCCGCCCGGGGTCGATGGTATTCAAAGCTCCGGCGTGCGGTGCTGTCGATCTGAGCAGGTTCGTCAACTGGTGGACTTACGTGCCCGGCGCCAGCTGGTCGCGCCCGGAAGGCCCCGACACTGATATGGGCGACAGAGCGCGACACCCAGTCACTCATGTCGCCTGGGACGACGTTATGGCCTACTCGACCTGGGCCGGAAGACAGATCCCCACAGAAGCGGAGTGGGAGCGTGCAGCCAGAGGGGGACTCGACGGCGCGACGTACGCGTGGGGCGAGGAGTTGGAGCCGGGCGGCCGAGTGATGGCGAACACGTGGATGGGGGAGTTCCCGGTTCGGAACTTGAAGGCCGACGCCGAGCGCGGCACAAGCCCCGTCGGGGCGTACCCAGCCAACGGCTACGGCCTTTTCGACATGATCGGCAACGTGTGGGAGTGGACCTCCGACTTCTACCGGGCACGCCACGACGCCGTCACGCCGAGTCCATGTTGCGCATCGGTGAATCCTCGCAACGACGACCCTTCCCAAAGCTACGACGCCTACGAGCCGGGCGGGGCGCACATCCCCCGGAGGGTCGTCAAAGGTGGCTCCTACCTGTGCGCACCGAACTATTGTCAGCGCTACCGGCCGGCAGCGCGTCAGGGCCAGCAGGTCGAATCGGCGATGTCGCACCTGGGATTCAGATGCATCCTCCGGCCGACGCCCACATGATGTCTCCTCCGACGATCGTGGCTTCGACCTGTATCCCGTCGAGTGACCCCGAGGCGATCGGGTCTTCGTTGACGACGACGACGTCGGCGAGGAAGCCCGGGTCGAGACGCCCTCGCCGGTTCTCCTCGAAGGCCCCGAACGCGGATCCCGCCGTCGCAAGCGCCCACGCCTGAGCGACGCTGACGGCCTCTGACGCCCCGACGATGGCCCCCGAAGCGGTCCTGCGTTCGACAGCTGCTCGCAGGTTCGCGATGGGGTCAAGGGCAGCGTTGGGGAAGTCGGTGTTGATCTGCACCGCGATCCCAGCTTTGAGCAGGGACGCCATGGGAACCATCCTGTCGGTGTTGGCATCACCGAACATCGCCGGCCAAGTGTCGCCGTTCGCGTACAAGAAGGCTGGCTGGGTAGACACGACGAGCCGCAGGTCGCGGATACGTTCGAGCTGGCCGGGTAGCGGGGCCAGGTAGGCGTGCTCGAGGCGGTGACGCAAGTCCCGCGACGTCGCGACCGCCGCCGCTTGGAAGGCGTCGAGGGCCATGTCCACTGCTCGTTGCCCGATTGCGTGCACGGCTACTTGCAGGCCGCCGTGAGTCGCTTTCGCTACGAGGTCGTTGAGGTCGTCGGGCTCGACCCGAACCAAGCCGTCGTTGTCCGGGTCGTCGAGGTAGCCGTCATAGACAGCCGCGTTGTGCAGCGTGCACGACCCGTCGATGCTGACTTTGACGCCGCCGAGGCGAAGCCAGTCGTCGCCGAACCCGCTTCTAATGCCGATCCTCGTGAGCTCAGCGAGGGTCGCCTGCCCTTCGACGACCCTGACGTAGAAGACGACCCGGGCGTTGAGTCGTCCCTGCTCGCGCAGGCGCTCGTAGTCGGCCATCTCGTCGGGGCTTTGTACGATCTCGTGGATCTCCGCGATGCCTGCCCGGCTCAGACGGCCGATGCCGGCCTCGAGGGCGTCGAGTCGCCTGGACTCGTCGATTTGTGGGACGACGGTGTCGGCGCGAGTCGCGTCGAGTCGGAGTTTCCCTGTCTCGTGGAGTACCCCGCTCGGCGTCCCGGAGGCGTCACGCTCGATCCGCCCGCCGCGTGGGTCCTCCGTGTCTGCGGTGATTGACGCGGCAGCGAGGGCCGAGGTGTTGGCGGCGATCCCGTGCTTGCCTACGGTTCGCAGGATGACAGGGCGGTCGGCGCATACGGCGTCGAGCTCTAGGCGTGTCGGCAGCCGACGTTCGCAGAGGGCGGCCGCCGACAGGTTGTCGCCTTGGATCCACGCTTCGTCTGGCTGGCTGGCTCGCCGCTCGCCGACCAGTCGCAACACGTCGCCCACGGAGGTGGGGCCGAGCGCGGTGAAGTCGAGGAAGTGGGCTTCGAGCTGGGCGGCACGGTGGTAGTGGGTGTGGCTGTCGGTGATCGCCGGCAGCACGGTGCGGCCGCCGAGATCGACTCGTGCCGTGCCGTGCGGGGCGATACTGGCGATTTCAGAGGTGGTGCCGATCGCCTCGACCCGGCCGTCCGACACGAGAATCGCTTGGGATGCGGGACGGTCGGGGGCCGGGTAGACAACCCCGTTGACAAGGGCCAGACAGGACCGGCGCGGGTGATCGTTCACGGCGTAGGGAAGTTGTGGGCGATCGTCCCGTCCCATCGGCGGAACAGGTCGTGGTCCACGCCGACGACGTCGAGCACCTTCCCGGCGACGAAGTCGATCAGGTCCTGGGCTGTTTCGCCGCCGGCGTAGAAGCCGGGGCTCGCGGGCAGGACGACGGCTCCCTCGCCTGCGAGGTCCGCCAGTTGCAGCAGCGTCGACCTGCGAAGCGGTGTCTCGCGGACCACCAGGACGAGAGAACGTCTCTCCTTCAACGTGACGTCGGCGCTGCGCTGCAGAAGGTCCTTCGAGACGCCGAGAGCGATACCCGCGACGGAGGCGGTGGAGGCCGGCACGACGATCATGCCCCGGGTGCGGTATGAGCCGCTGCTCGGGCCGGCCGCCATGTCGTCGATGGCCCACATGCACACGTCGGCGAGGTCACGCCCGATCCACGCGCCGAGATCCTCCCGCCATTGAGCCGGCCGGAAAGCGATCCCGGTCTCGTCGCGAAGTGTCAGGCGAGCCGCCCGGCTGACGATGAGGTCGACGTCCTCGCCGGCGTCCAGCAGTCCTCGGATGACCGCCGACGCGTACCCTGTCCCGCTCGCCCCCGAGATGCCGACCACCCACGGCCGTCGCCGGGGGGCTTGGTGGCTATCGGACGCCACGCCGCGAACCTCCCGCTATCGACGCGACGACACGGGCCGGGGTGAGTGGAAGCTGGGTGATCCTGGCGCCGAACGGCCTGAGGGCGTCCTCGACTGCGTTTGCTACCGCCCCCGGGACCGGGATCAGCCCGCCCTCCCCGGCGCCTTTCACGCCGAGAGGGTTGAGCGGGCTCGGCGAAACGACGTGAAACAGTTCGGGCCGCGGAACCTCCATCGCCGTCGGCAGGGCGTAGTCGAGGTAGCTAGTCGACAGCGGCTGGCCGTCCTCGCCGTATGCCGCCTCCTCGTATATGGCGTTCCCGACGCCGTGCGCGAACGCCCCGTACATCTGGCCGTCGACGATCTTCGGATTGAGCACGACCCCGCAGTCGTGGCCGAGGACGCTGCGCCTCAGCTCTATCAGGCCGGTCTCGACGTCTACTTCCACGATTATGGCGCAGATCCCGCTCGAGTACGTGGCCCGCGGTGGCTTGAAGTAGGAGGTCACTTCCAAAGCGACCGGTAGCGACGGGTCGACGGACATGCCGTGGCGGCCGACGTTGACGTTGCGGGCGATCTCCTCCAAGTCGATGCGTCGATCGGCGGCCCAGGTGACCGACACCTCCCCGCGGGAGAGGTCGACGTCGGCGGCGTCGACGCATAGAAGGACCGCTCCCGCTTGGATCAGCTGCAGGCGCAGATCCGTGCACGCCTGGTAGAGCGCCGGGCCGGCCGTCGCCGTGACCCGAGAAGCGAAAGTCCCTTGACCGAACGGCATCGTGGACGTGTCTCCGTGGCGCACGTCGACGGAGTCGATGTCGACGCCGAGCGTGTCCGCGGCGAGCTGCGCGTAGACCGTCTCGTAGCCTTGGCCCTGCGGGGAAGCGGCGAGCGTCACGAGGATCCTGCCGCGGTTGGTGAGGCGGACTCGCGCGCCCTCGTAGGGGCCGAGGCCCGATCCTTCCACGAACATGGCGATTCCGAGGCCCGGGAAGCGGCCTTCGCGTCTGGCGGCCACCTGCTCCTCGCGGAACGCGGCGACATCGATACGCTCGAGAACCCCGTCGAGGAGCAGCGGGTAGTTCCCGCTGTCGTAGGTCAGCGGCGACCCGTCCCGGAATTTGAGCCCGACCGCGTAGGGGAACTCGGACGGCCCGATCAGGTTCCGGCGACGAACGTCGTCGGCTTCGAGACCGAGGTGCTCCGCCATGCGGTCGATGATGCGCTCGGTGACAGCGACAGCCTGCGGGCGGCCCGCCCCGCGAAGCGAACTGGTCGGCACCATGTTCGTGTAGCACGCTACGAGCTCCGAGTGGATGTTGGCGATCTTGTACGGCCCCGGCAAAGTCGACATGGTGATCGTGGGGACCTGCAAACCGACGCAGTAAGCCCCCTGATCGTGCTCGAAGACGTCCTTCAAAGCGAGGATTCGTCCCGTGTCATCGAAGCCGAGCTCGATCCTGTGCGTCTGGGAGCGCTCCATAGTGGAGCTGATGAAGTTCTCCCAGCGGTCCTCGACCCACTTGACGGACGCCCCCAGCTGCATGACAATCCAAGGGATGAGAGCTTCCTCGCCGTAGAACTGCGCCTTCGGGCCGAACCCGCCGCCGATGTCTTGAGGTGCGACGACACGTATCTCGTCCTCGGTCATGTCGTAGAGCGTGCATAGCATGTGACGGACATAGTGCGGCGTTTGGGTGGCGTCCCAAACAGTCAGCTCACCTGAACTGCGGTCGAAGCGGGCCGCCACCGCCCGTCCCTCCATCGAATGGCCGCCGCCACGGGTTATCACGAACGTATCGCTTAGAACGTGCGGCGCGCTGCGGAGCGCCTCGTCTGGGTCGCCTGAGCGTTGCACGATCCTCACCGCGACGTTGTCGACGGAGCCTTCGTGGACCAAAGGGGCGCCCGGGGCGAGCGCCGCGGCCGTCGAGCCGATACCTGGGAGGGGATCGTATTCGACGTCGATCAGATCCAAGGCGTCCTCGGCGTGCCGTCTGCTCGACGCGACGACCACAGCGAGCGGCTCGCCGACGTAGTGCACCGCGTCTACCGCGATCGGGTAGCGGGGGAAGTGCTTGAGGTCCGGGTGTGTCACCTTGGGCGGCAGGTCCCGGAGGATCGGCTTCAGGTCCGCGGCCGTGAAGACGCCGATGACACCGACGCCGCGGCGCGCTTCGGTAGCGTCGATCGATCGTATGCGAGCGCTCGGGTAAGGGCTTCGAAGGATCGCAGCTTCGAAGCAGTCGCCGAGCTCGAGATCGTCGAGGAATCTTCCGGCCCCCGTGAGAAGCCTGCGGTCCTCGCGTCTGGGAATACCGGTGCCGACGTAGCGGTCACGGACCGCTGAATCCACCTGGCTCATTGCGCGCCGCCAACCGCCCCGGCGGGAAGCGACAGGAGAGCGTCGACGAGGCCGACGTAACCGGTGCAGCGGCAAATGTTACCGCTGAGCGCTTCCCTGGCCTGCGCTTCGCTGGTGAGCGGCCCCTCTCGAAGGCGGGCCGTCAACGACATCAGGAATCCAGAGGTACAGAAGCCGCACTGCACGGCGTGGTTGTCGGCGAAAGCCTGCTGCAGCGGCCCGAGCGCGTCGCTGTCGGAGAGGCCCTCTACCGTCTCGACGGCGCATCCGTCGGCTTGCACGGCGAGCATCAGACAGGATCGGACAGCGTCGCCGTCGACGATGACGGTACACGCGCCGCAGCTTCCGTGCTCGCAGCCGAGGTGAGTCCCGGTGAGCTTCAAGTCACGCCTCAACACGTCTGCCAAGGAGACCCTGACGTCCGTGACGACGCTAACCACGTAGCCGTTTACGGTGAGCGACACTTCGATCGTGTCGTGACCGAACGACGCGGAGACGGGATGTTCAGGCACTACGGGCTCCTTGATTCGAGCGGATCTGATCCAAGCAGCGCCGGACGAGCACACCCGCCAGATGCTTGCGGT
>JAKBBS010000127.1 GCA_021808425.1 Actinomycetes bacterium | reverse complement strand
CTGACCGCCGACGACGGCGTTGATCTCGAGATGTCCGCCGAGGGCTTCGACGTAGGCGGCGAGCGTCGAGAGCAGCATGTCGCCCTCGCGTTCGATCCGCGAGATCGTCGACTGGGGCCGGCCCATGGTCCGGGACAGCTCCACCTGGGTGAGCTGGCGCACCCGGCGCAACTCACCGAGGGCATCTCGGACCTGCTCGGCGACGACCTTGGTCCGCTCGCGCTCCACCCGCTCCCGGCGAGCCGGGTCGATCATCACCTCGGCCTCGAGCTCCTCGAAGTGCTTCATCGCTCATCCCTCCTCATCGTCTCGATGTGCCTGGCATACAGCTCTTCTGCTTGCGGGATCGCCCGGCGGTACCACGACTGCCACTGCCCGGCTTTGTTGCCCCCTACGAGCAGCACCGCCCTCCGGGCCGGGTCGAAGACGAACAGCACACGCAGGTGCGCTCGGCCGAGCGTGGCTCGCAGCTCCTTCAAGTTGGCGAGCCGGCTTCCGGCGATGGTGTCGACCGTCGGGCGACCGAGAGCGGGGCCGTGATCTCGAAGCATGGCGATGCGCGCCGTCAGCGCATCTTGGTGCTCTTCGGTGAGCGCGTCCCACCACCGCTCGAACTCCTCGGTGACGAGAAGCTCCCAGGGCATCGCATCAGTATACCGTCAGGAGGTTATACCGTCAACAAGATAGGTCACTCGGCCCGCCGAAGACGTGGTCCTGAAGGGTCCAAGGACTTGATGTCGGAGGTGCGTGGGAGCTTTGCCGGGACCGAGATCGGTCGGAGCGGCGGATGGGACGAGCGCTTTGCAGGTCACTTCGAGTAGGACGTGATGGAAGCCGACGGCGTATCGTCCAAGCTGTGGATGGTCGCGGACGGCGAACGTGTTGAACGCGCTGCCCGGGCCTGGGGTGCTGACTTCAGGCAGCCCGGTCGTATTCGTGGATGATGCCGTCGAGGACGTCGCGCCGGTAGATCTCGCCGGTGGGGGTGCGACGAGGAGACGGTCATCTCTCGCTTCCGAAAGGTCGAAGGAGCCAGTCTCACGACCACCGACCAGCGGCTCTTCGCCTGCATCACGACGACATACGTTCGAACTGGCTGTCTTGACAGCCGACAGGTGCCGTTCAGCATTGGGGAAGCCGCCATCACCATGGGACGCGATGCCCTCGGTGGGCGGCAACGCTCCCTGATCCGCTCATCGCTTGGGCGGTGACCTTCCTCCATGCGCCGACGTCGGAGGCCATCGGCGCCGAGGACGAAGTCGCCGGTCAGCCAAGGCCGAGCTGACACCGTTGGTGGTGAACGGCTCGCCTTGGGAGTCGTAGACATCGAAGGTCATGTAGCGGCTGTTTGGGAACTGCCCGGATAGGGTGATGCGTAGTCCGCCTTGTACGGTGAAGAACAGCAACCTGTACGCCGATGCCGTGTCCGGGTTGCTGTTGTCGAACCCGTTGTACTTGAGGATGGTGGCGGAGTTGACCGCCGTAGGCCATGCACATGGGGGCCTGCGCACCCACTTGGTGCCGCTCAACTCGAGCTCGTCGCCAGTCCCGGGTAGCTCGTGGCCACTCGTTGTGGTCGCCGGGGCAGCGGGGGCACAGCCGGTTGCCAGGAGCGCTGTGGCGATGACACCAGAGACGATCCCAAGGCGAATGGGGGGGGAGAGAGGGAAAGGTGACACGTCTCTTTCGATTGCCGGACCGGTCCCGCTCAACACGCCAAGTCATTGCTGGATTCGAGCTGCTCGCCGCTGGGTGGGCCGGTGTGGCTCCCAGCGGAAGAGGACGATCGCGCCGAGCAGGCCGCCTGCGGCCCAGCTGGCTAGGACGATCACGTCGCGTACCGGGAGGAACGGGGCGCCCGTGGCGTGGCGGACGGCGTGGGTTACGGCGTCGATGAGGGGATGGGCGGGCAGGTAGGTGGCGAGCGTGGACAGCCAGTGCGGTTCGCTGATGTTGGTGAACAGCACGCCCGAGATGATGATCACGGGGAAGTAGATGGAGGTGAGCGTCGGGAAGGCGGCCTCGACAGTAGGGATGACACTGGTGAGCGCGGTGGCAGCTGCCGCCCAGGCGAACGCGCCGAGGAGGAGGACGGCCACGATGGCGAGGGCTGCGGTGACGGTGAGCTGCGTGTCCGGGCCGTCGCCGAAGTGGCTTCCGTAGAAGACGAGGGCGGCAGCGACGGTGACCGCCCCGGCTGTGACGGCGACGAGCGCGGTGGCGAGGATCCGGCCGAGGAAGTAGCACCACCTGGGCAGCGGGGTGGCCCGCCAGCGCTTCAAGACGCCATCTTCTCTTGCGGCGACGAGGCGCACACCGTAGGTGCTCCAGGCGGTGATGGTGAGGCCGAAGACGGCATAGCCGGCGACGTCGGGTCGGGTGTCCTTGCCTTTGGAGGCCACCAGCAAGATGACCGGCAGCCCGACACCGACGGCGATCGCCCGGCCCGAGGAGATGAGCAGGCGGACCTGGTATCCGATCTGGGCGACCAAAAGCCGGCCCGCGATCGGGAGCCGGACTGCCTTGGCGGCGTCGGCGGTGGTGTTGGTAGCGGCGTGAGCGACGGGACTCGCCGCGGTGGTAGCGGTGTCAGTCATGGGAGTGGACCTCCGAGGTGGATGGCTCGCCGATGGTGGCCAGGTATGCGTCTTCGAGGCTGGGCGGGCCGACCTCGAGCCCGGCCAGGTCGAGGTGGCGGCGGTCGGCCCAGCCGATGAGCTCGCGCAGGGATGCGGCCACGTCGTTGCTGCGGATGACGAGCGTGCGGTGCATGCCGTCGAGGTGCCGGGCGAGCCCGGCGGGCAGGTCGGCTGGCGTGGTGTGGTCGGGGAGCCGGTAGCAGATGGTGCTCGGGCCGCCTCTCCTGCGGAGTTCACCCGGGGTGGTGTCGGCGACGATGCGCCCGCCGGCGAGCACGATCACCCGATCGGCGAGATGGTCGGCCTCGTCGATGTAGTGGGTGGTGAGCACCACGGTGGTCCCTGCCGAGGTCAGGTTGCCAACGCCCGCCCAGGTCCGCCGACGCGCCTCGGGGTCGAGCCCGGTGGTCGGCTCGTCCAAGAACAACACGTCGGGCCGACCGACGATGCCGACGGCGAGATCCACCCGGCGTCGCTGGCCGCCGGAGAGGACGCCGACCCGGGTCTGCGCGTCGGCGGCGAGGTCGACCAGCTCGAGCACCTCGCCTACCCGCAGCGGTGCCGGGTAGAGCCCGGCGAAAAGGCTGAGCGTGTCGGCCACGGTGAGCTCGGCGTCCAGGCTGGTCGATTGGAGCACGAGCCCGATGCGGGCCCGCCAGGCGCGATCACCGCGGTGGGGGTCGGCGCCGAGGACCCGGACGGTGCCGGCGGTCGGAGCGACGAAGCCTTCGAGCAACTCCAAGGTGGTCGTCTTGCCGGCGCCGTTCGGGCCGAGCACCGCGAGAGTTTGGCCATCGGGGACCTCGAAGCTCACGTCGTCGACCGCCGCGAAGTCTCCGAAACACTTGGTCAGGTGATCAACCGTGACTGCGCTCATCGCCACTGGGTCCCTTTTCGGGTATCGTCACGGACCCCGCCACGCAAGCGCACGGCGCCCCACACGACGAGTGCGGCGCCGACGACAAGCGACACGCGGCTGTCGGCGCCGCCGACGAGCCCGTAGACCACGAGCGCTACGCCGATGGGAATCTTGAAAAGTCCGTTGCGGTAGAGGGCATTTGAGAACATGGCTGAGCCTCCTTGGGCTATCCGTTTGGGTGCTATCAAGCGTGCGACACTCGGGGCCCACAACGCATCGGCCGAGCGGTAGAACTTCGTCGGGCACGCAGGCTCTAACCCCGGGTAGGCGCGTCTCCACCCGGGGTTAGAGGGAGATGGGCGCTATATCTCCACCCTCGGGGCGATGTGATGAATGCCCGCCAGTCGTATCCTTTCCCCTGTGAGCGCCGAGCGAGAAACTGCGCCGACCGGGCTGCGCCAGGCGCGCGCGCAGCAGGTTGCGATCAGGCGATGGGTCCGCCTGGTCCTCCCCGCTCTGCTCGTCCTGGTCGTGGCGGCTGGCTTCCACGCCCGCCCGGCTCCTTCTCTGGCGGGTCGGGGCCTTGCCGTGTCGGTCGGCCTCGCTGGGTTCGTCGTCGGCCTGGCGGGGGCGCGCTGGACGCTCCGGCGCCGAGGTGTCGTCCACGTCGTCTTTGCCGCCGTCCTTGTTGCGGGCTCGGTGGCACTCATGTGGGCGCAGCCGAGCGGCCCGGGGGCGGTGGGTGTTCTCGTCGGAGTGCTCTTCGTCGCCCGCATCCTGCCAAGGCGGGCAGCGGTCCCCCTGTCGGTCGTCGCCTTCGCGGTCTTGGCGGTGATCGCGGGGATCAGCGGGCGGGGTCCCGGCCTCCCGCTGCTCGGCGTCCTCGGCGGTTTCGTCGGGATGGCGTTCCTGGCGAACCGGCTGGGCGAGGCGAACGAGCAGGCCGAGCAGCTGCTCGTCGAGTTGGAGCAGAGCCGGGCGGCCGAGGCACGCGCCGCGGGGCTGGCCGAGCGCCACCGGCTCGCCCGGGAGATGCACGACGTGCTCGCGCATTCCCTGTCGGGGCTCATGCTCCAGCTCGAAGGTGCCCGGATGCTCGCCGCGGAGCGCCCGGGCGATCCCCGACTCACAGACGTCATCGACCGGGCCCACCATTTGGCCAAGACCGGCCTCGAAGAGGCACGGCGGGCGATCGGGATGCTGCGCGACGATGAGCTCCCCGGACCTGAGCGCCTGGCGGGGTTGGCTGCGCAGTTCGAAGAGGACCGGAGTGTGCCCTGCACGTTGACCGTCTCCGGCGAGGAGCACGAGATCTCCTCGGAGGCTCGCCTGGCGCTCTACCGGGTGGCGCAAGAGGCTCTCACCAACATCGCAAGGCACGCCCACCCCGAGCGAGTCGAGCTGAACCTCACCTACGAGCCACACACCACCCGGCTTGTCGTCGAGGACTTCGCCACGGCCAACGGCACCCGTCCGCCCCCGACCGGAGACGGCGGCTACGGCCTCACCGGCATGCGTGAACGCGCCGAGCTGCTTGGCGGCACGCTCACCACCGAGACGACCTCGGGCGGTTTCCGTGTCGAGCTGGACGTGCCGGCATGAGCGAAGCGATCCGCGTCCTCATCGCCGACGACCAGCGAGTAGTCCGCGAGGGTCTCGCCATGGTGCTCGGGCTCCTCGACGGCGTCGAGGTAGTGGGAGTCGCCGCCGACGGTAACGAGGCAGTCGCTCTCGCAGTGGATCTGCGGCCCGACGTCGTGCTCATGGACCTTCGGATGCCTCGCTGCGACGGAATCGAAGCCACCCGTCTGCTGCGGGAACGTCAGCCCGGGGCGAAGGTCGTGGTCCTCACCACCTACGCCGATGATCAGTCGGTGATCGAGGCGTTTCGCGCCGGCGCCCGCGGGTATCTCACCAAGGACGCCGGCGGGGAAGAGATCCGCCAAGCACTCGACCGTGTCCTCGAAGACCGTGCCGTGATCGACCCTGCCGTGCAGCACCACCTCGTCGACGCCATCGCCACCGCCACCGCGGCACCGCCACCGGCACAGAGCCGACCATCGGCTTCCCGGCTCCCCGACGGGCTTACGCCCCGGGAAGCCGAAGTGCTCTCCCTCATCGCGACGGGCCTGTCGAACTCAGAGATCGCCGCACGCCTCGTCGTCAGCGAAGGCACCGTCAAGAGCCACATCAACCACCTGTTCGCGAAGATCGATGCCCGTGACCGCGCCCAGGCCGTCACCTACGCCTACCAGCACGGCCTCGCTTGACGCTGGGCACCGTGGCCCTACCTGTCTCGCCAATCGAGGACGGACCCACCCGGACGCTCAACTTCGCGGCAGCGCACGCCGACGGCACCCTCGGCGTGCGCCGCGGCGGACTCGGATCGCCAACATGGCCGGATCTTATCTACATCCGGCTGTGCGGCCACTGGCCATGGACCTCGGTGCCGGGCACGATTGAGCCGTGTCGCGCAAGCGTGTCTCACCAATGGCGGTCCGGTCCGCGCAGGAGGATCCGGGGAGTCGGGGGCGGCTTGGCCCCCGGTTCGCTTTGCTGTGGGCTGGGCAGAGCCTGAGCCTTGTGGGTGACCAGATCAGTTTGATCGCCCTGCCGTTGCTCGCCGTGGAGGACCTTCACGCCTCCACCCTCGATGTCGGCGTGCTCGGGCCCAGCCTGAGGTTGCCGTTCCTATTGGTAGGACTCCCTGCTGGAGTGTGGATCACACGGATCGGTCTCAACCACTCCATGATCGCCGCCGATGTCGGGCGCGGCTTCGCGGTTGGGATACTTGCGCTCAGTCCGCTGGCGCTCCCTGGGGGGACTGCGGGTCCTGTTCGGTGCGGCGCTGCTGGTAGGCCCGGCCGCCGGTGGCCTGGCGGTCGGTTGACTCGCTCCGCGAGGCGCCCTGGCGTTAGACGTCGCCAGCTACGCGATCAGTGTTGCCACCTTGTCAGTCGTGTCATTCCTCATGGCTCGCAAACGGTTGGCAGGTCGAGACACGACTCCGGCGGTCGACGATTCTCGCGGTCTTCGTCGAGAGATCGACGGGGGCTGGGGGTACGTGCGGTCGAGTCTGCTGCTCGACGCCATCATGTGGATCGGGGCGACGTACAACCTCGGCGCGTCGATGTACGACGCCCTGATCGTGGTCTTCGCCGTTCACTTCCTTCACATGACACCGGGCCGTCTCGGCCTTGCCGTTGGCGCGGGAGCCGTCGGGTTCCCACTCGGTAGCCTCCTCTCTGGGCCGGCTACCAAGCGCCTGGGTCTGGGAGCGGGCCTCCGGCGGGCCGCGATCCCCTCGGTCGCCGGCCTGCTTGTGGCCTCCTCGGCGCCCCGCACGGCGGCGGCTGCCTTCCTGGCTGGAGGTACCTTCTTGGTTGGGTTGGGCCAGGGGTGTTTCGCCGTGAACGCCATCACTCTCCGCCAACTCGGGTCCAGCTCCGAGCTCCGGGCCAGGGCGACGGCCGTGCAGCGCTTCGCGTCTTGGGGATACCTGCCGGCGGGCGCCGCATTAGGAGGCGTACTAGGAGACACGCTCGGTCTTCGACCTGCGATGCTCATCGCCTCCGCACTTTCAGCGGCCTACGTCTGGCCGCTTCGTCGCTCCCCGCTCGGAGGTATCCGCTTATCATCAGACGTCCAATCGCCACGAACTCGGGAGAACGAGGTGCCGCTAGCAACACCGTCTCGTCGAGCCG
This sequence comes from Actinomycetes bacterium, assembly GCA_021808425.1. Next base: position 2,700 of record JAKBBS010000127.1, on the reverse strand, counting down.
GGCAGGTTCTCGGAAATGGGAGGGGTGAGCATGCCGATCGTGCCTGACGACAAGGACTGGACATGGGTGATCGAGCGTCGTTGTCCGCAGTGCCGGTTCCACGCTTCGGCCGTACCGCCAGCGTCCGTCGCACCGTCGCTGCGCGCCAACGCGTCAGCGTGGCGGGCCATCTTGCGCCAGCCTGAAAACGTGGTGCGGCGACGTCCCGCCGGAGACCGTTGGTCGCCCCTGGAGTACGCCTGCCACGTACGCGATGTCTGCAAGCTGTACCACTATCGACTCGAGCTCATGTTGGGGGAGGACAACCCGCTCTACCCGAACTGGGATCAGGACGCCACCGCCGTCGAGGAACGATACAACGAGCAGGATCCGTCCGCTGTTTGGATCCAGCTGCGCGATGCCGCCAGTAGGTTGGCTGACGCGTTCGATGGCGTCCGTGGCGACCAGTGGTTGCGGCCGGGGCGGCGCAGCGACGGCGCACGTTTCACTGTCACGACCTTCAGCCGCTACTTTCTCCACGACCCGGTGCACCACCTCTACGACGTCACCGGGCGCCGTGACCGATGGCCGTGATCACAGCCGTCGGACATGGCCACCCGCACGACCGGCCGACGACGGCAGCTGGCCCTTACGAACGTCTTGTATGACGCCGTCCCTGTCACGAAAGGACGGTTTGTCGAGGTGCGCGACTCAGGCGGCAACCCCTCAGCCGTGCCCGCCTGCCGCGGTTGATCGACCCGTTCTTGGAGAAGATCGAGGAGCTCGTCGAGCGCTTCAACATGGAGCCAGACCGGCCATCTGGGCGTCCTGCCGGTGGAACGTAACCTGATCGGCTGTGGCTGGTTCGCCGGGCTTGATCGCTCGGGGCGCTGTAGCCCGACTGGCCTTGACCTGCCGCTGCACCCATTGCGCGAGGCGCTGCTCGGCGCATACCGCAGCGGGCCGCGCCCCTCAGCGGACCTCGGGAGCGTTCGGAGAGCAAGTCCACGTCGCCGAAGGATGAGGTGGATCAGGGCTCGTCCGGTTCGATCGTTGCCATCCTCGAACGGGTGGATGGTCTCGAACTGCGCATGAGCGGTGGCTGCCTGGGCAACGGCAGGGAGGTCGTCGGTGCAGGAGAAGTCGAACACGTCTTGGAGGAGCCGCTCAAGCGGCGGTTAGGAGAACCGGTCAGTAACCTGTGCTGGGGGAAAACTCGTAAACTGAGTGAACCCACTGCGCATTCTCACAGAGGAGCGTCATGCGCCTCGGCGTGGCGCTCGTGTTGGCCGGCACTGGCCACTGTGCGAAACCAGCTACCTAGGCAGCTTACCACCGGAACCTATAAGTACGGTCGGGTCGAAGCAAGAGGTTCCGCGCTACGGGCGGCGCGCTCGTGGTGCTTCTAGCGCGCTCGTGGTGCTTCTAGCGCGCTCGTGGTGCTTCTAGGGAGCCACTTCGTTGCTGCAGGGTGAGGGCAACGGCTTGCTGGTGGCTCGGACGCCCAGTTTTCGGCAAACGGCTCGTAGGTAGGTTTTGACAGTTTCTTTGCCGCGGTGCATGGCTTGGGCGGTCTCGCGGTTGCTGTATCCTTCGAGATTACGGCGATACCATGGGTGCCATAGAATCACCATCAGCGCGGATTCGGGTGGACGCTCAGGGTCGGATGGTGTTGCCGCGCCGGTTCAGGGAGGACACCGTCACGACACCGGGAGAGCTGGTGGTCCGCCGTGTTGCCGAAGGTCTACTGCTGTCCTCGACGACGACGGCCGGTGTTCTGTCAACCGGAACGGAAGGCCTGCCTGTGCTCCGCCTGGGCCGGAGAGTGACCAACAGCGAAGTGCTCGACGCGCTGGATCACGAACGCGCCGAACAGTGATAGATACCTCAGCACTGGTGGCTGCCTTGGTCTCCGACCACGAACACCCCTGACCGCGCTTGGCCGAAGTCACGCGGGTACCGGCGATCGTCTTGGTGGAGACCTTCTCACAATTGCGCCGCACCTTCGGACAGCCGGCCGACCTCAGCGCCCGGGTGCTGGCGAGCTGGTGGGCAGACAGCAAGCGCGTTTTGCCGACCACGGCGGCTGCGCTTTCAGTGGTGCTGCGCCGAGCAGGCGAAATGGACATCGGCGGCAACGTCCACGACGCTCTGATTGCGCAGGTGTGCCGAGAGAACCGGTCGGGTTTGCTCACCGCGGACGGACGACAGCACCGGCTCGCTCTGGCTCTCGGGGTAGACAGCACCTACCTACTGGCGGCTGCCTGAACGGTGGGCGTCTGATGGCTCCTCCGGCTCATCATCGGCGACCACCCACCCGGCGACTTTAATATCACGATGCACATACGAGTGCAAAATTTGTTTGTGGGCCGGACGAGTCTCGTGATCGATGACAATCTGGTGAATGATGCGATGCGGCGCTACGGGCTGCATTCCAAGCGGTCAGTGGTCGACTTAGCGCTGCGACGACTCGTCGGAGATTCGATGACCCGAGAGGATGTCTTGGCGATGGAAGGTGCCGGGTGCGAGGGTGATCTCGACGAGATGCGCTCGGACCGCCTGCCGGCGCGATTACCCTCGTCGACACGCCGGCGTGGGTTGAGTTCCTTCGGAGCGACTGCCTGATCGCGACCGTGGCGCTTCGAAGCGGCGTGTCTGTCCTGCACGATGACCGCGATTTCGATGTCCTTGCTCGACACGCCGGAGTTGGCAGATCGATGA
>JAKBBS010000126.1:8354-9914 GCA_021808425.1 Actinomycetes bacterium | reverse complement strand
CCCCGCACGATCGAGTCGTCGACGACGATCAGCTTTTTCCCTGCGATCGCGCTGCGGAGCGGGTTCAGTTTGCGCCGGACTCCATGAGCCCGTTGCGCCTGGTCGGGCACGATGAAAGTGCGACCGATGTAGCGGTTCTTGACCAGGCCGTGACCGTAGCGGATTCCGCTCGCACGGGCGTAGCCTTCTGCGGCGGGAAGGCCGGAGTCCGGGACACCCATCACCATGTCAGCGTCGACGGGGGCCTGGTCGGCGAGCAGCTCGCCCATGCGGAGCCGGGCGCCGTGCAGCTCCTGGCCGTAAAGACGACTGTCGGGGCGTGCCAGGTAGACGAACTCGAAGAGGCAGAGCTTAGGGTCGATGGCGGAAGCCGGCCATGGCCGGAGGGTTTGGGGTCCGTCGGCGTCGACTACGAGAAGCTCGCCCGGATCCAGTTCACGGACGAAGTGTGCACCGACGATGTCGAGGGCGGGCGTCTCGGACGCTACGACCCAGCCGCCGTCAAGCCTGCCGAGCCCGAGGGGCCGGAAACCGTGGGGGTCTCGTACGGCGTAGAGCCGCTCGGCGTCGCATAAGACAAGGGAGAACGCCCCCTCCAACCCCGGGAGCACCTGAATCAGTGCAGCGAGGAGATCCGACTTCGGGTGCGAGTCGAGGTGGCGTACCAAGAGCTCCGTTATGACATCCGAGTCGCTCGCTGCCGTCCCTGGCAGCATCCCGGCGGCCGCGGCCAGCGCCTGTGTGTTGGTCAGGTTTCCGTTGTGACCGAGGGCGAACTCGACCGGAGCGTCGCGCTCCGGGTTGGGAGCGGTCACCCGGTAGACCGGCTGGGCGTTGTGCCATGACGACGAGCCGGTCGTCGAGTAGCGAGTGTGGCCGATCGACAGGAACCCTTGTAGCCCGGCCAGTTTGTACTCGTTGAAGACGTTGGCTACCAGTCCCATGTCCTTGACCACGACGACGCCTCCTGCGTCGCTTACGGCCATCCCGGCCGATTCCTGGCCGCGATGCTGCAGCGCGTAGAGCCCGTCGAAGGTCATGTGTGCGACCTGGTTGCCGGGCGAGTACACGCCGAACACGCCGCACGCCTCCCGGGGTGATCCGACGTCGGCGTCCTCACCCATCTCCGACGTATCAGCGCAGCCGGAGACGTCGAGCTCGGCAGGACGGTTCATAGACACGTGCCCCATCTTCGCACGCTGCGAGCCGCCAGCGCTCGGCAAGGCCGTATTCCCCGCCGCGTCGGATCCTGTCAAAATTTGACGCTTTATCAGTGTCCGTCGATCCCGCCGGGCGCCAGAAGAGCCGGAAGCGTCCCCGACCACGCCGCTGTCAGGTCACCGAGATCCACGTCGAAAGCGCCTCGTATCACTACCCGGTCGCCTCCGGACCGTCCCACCATGTCGGCGCTCAAACCGCTCTCGCCCGCCCGGCGAAGGATCTCCGCTACGTCACCGTCGGCGACGCAAAGGACGACTCTGGACGGTCCCTCCCCGAAGAGATCCAGGGCGCACGGACCGGCACCGCCCACACCGGCACCGCCCACACCGGCACCGCCCA
>JAKBBS010000126.1:0-8254 GCA_021808425.1 Actinomycetes bacterium | reverse complement strand
ACCGGCACCGCCCACACCGGCACCGCCCACACCGGCACCGCCCAGACCCCCGACACCTCGCCCGACAGGGAACGTCACGTCGAAGCCACACCCCGACGCGACAGCCATCTCGGCGAGCGCGACTGCGACACCACCCTCCGACACGTCGTGGACGCCGAGTGGAAGACCATCCCCGACTAGCGCCCCTACGAAACCGAGCAGGTTGCGGTGCGCCTCGAAGTCGACTGCGGGAAGACTCTCACCGCGGCCGCGGTGGCCGTGGATCTCCACCGCCCACTTCGAACCCGCCAACGAATACCCCGCCCCCCGGGCAGCCACAACCACGATGCTCGCATCTGAGCGCAGTTCGGCGACCGGCGGCCGGCGCTCAAGGCGCTCGACTAGGCCGAGGACTCCGACGACGGGCGTCGGGTCGATGTCGACATTGCTGCTCTCGTTGTAAAGGCTAACATTGCCCCCGATGACCGGGATCGACAGCTCCCGGCAGGCGGCCGCCATGCCGTCGATCGCCTCAGAGAGTTGCCACATCACTTCGGGGTGCTCGGGATTGCCGAAGTTGAGGCAGTTGACGAGGGCAACCGGCTCCGCTCCCACGCAGGCGACGTTGAGAGCGGATTCGGCCACAAGAAGTGTGGCGCCTAGCTTCGGATCCACTGCGCACCAGCGCGAGTTGCCGTCGGTTGAGACGGCGACGGCGCGGTAGGGCTCACCCGGCTCCGGTCGTGGCACGCCGGGACCTGATAGACGCAGCAACGCAGCGTCAGCCCCGGGCGCCACCACAGTGTTCAAGAACAGCTGATGGTCGTACTGGCGGTAAACCCACGCCGGGTCGACCATGAGACGACGGAGGTCGGCTCCGGCGTCAGGGCAGGGAAGGTCGCACGAGGCGATCCCCACGGCGACAGGCGCAGGCGGCGACATCGGGCGTCGGTACAGGGGTGCGTCCTCGTGGAGGCTCGCCGCCGGCACGTCAGCAAGTACATTCCCGTCCCATCCGTCGAGGATGCGCAGGCGTCCGGTGGACGTGACCCTGCCGACGACTGCTGCTGCGACTTCCCAGCGGCGGCACACTTCGAGCACCCGGTCGACGTTGTCCGGCGTGACGATTGCCAGCATCCGCTCCTGGCTTTCGCTGGTCATAACCTCCCACGCGTCCATCCCGGCCTCGCGCCGCAACACCGACGTCACGTCTACGTCCATCCCGACGCCTCCGCGCGAAGCCGTCTCGCTCGTGGCACATGTGAGCCCGGCGCCTCCAAGATCCTGGATTCCCACGACGAGGGACTCGTCGAGCAGAGCGAGGCAGGCTTCGATCAGGCGTTTCTCCTCGTATGGGTCTCCGACCTGGACGTTCGGCCGCTTGCTCGCCTCCAACTCCGCGTCGTCGGTGAACCCGGCCGAGGCGAGGACGCTCACCCCGCCGATCCCGTCCCGCCCGGTAGCGCTGCCTAAGAGGACAGCGAGATTCCCGGGGCCTGACGCTTTGCCCAGCACCAGGCGCTTCTTCGGCAGCACACCGAGACAGAGAACGTTGACGAGGGGGTTGCCGGAGTAGCACTCGTCGAAGACGAGCTCGCCGCCCACAGTGGGCACCCCCACCGAGTTCCCGTAACCCGAGATGCCTGACACGACCCCGGCGGCGATCCACCGCGACCTGGGATCGCTGGTCGGCCCGAAGCGAAGTGGGTCCATGATCGCGATCGGTCGTGCGCCCATCGTGAAGATGTCTCGGAGGATTCCACCAACTCCCGTCGCGGCCCCTTGATACGGCTCGATCGCGGACGGGTGGTTATGGCTCTCGATTCGGATGGCGACCGCCAGGCCTCCGCCCGCGTCGATGACCCCGGCATTCTCGCCCGGACCGACGAGGACCCGCTCCCCGCTCGTCGGTAAGCGGCCTAGATGCACCCTGCTGGACTTGTACGAGCAGTGCTCACTCCACATGACTGCGTACATCGCCAGCTCAAGATAGTTGGCGGGCCGGCCGAGTATCGTCTCGATCGAAGCGGCCTCTTCATCGCTCAAACCCAGGGACCGATGAACGTGTCTTTCCATTTGGCCCCCAGACTAGTTGGGGACGGCTGAGCCCCAGACTACTTGGAGCCCGGCTCAGCCCCACCCGAGGCGGGTCGAGATGATACGGCACGACTCGACCACCGGTCCGCAGATCTCGGCGAGGAGACGTTCCCTGTCGTAGATGCCAGCCGCGACTGCAACGTTGAGGCCGGCAACCACATCGCCGCTCGCGTCCCGGATCGGCCCGGCGACGGAGCTCAACCCCGGTATCGCCTCCTCCTCCTGGACGATGAAGTCGTCGACACGAACCGTCTCGAGCTGGGCCCGCAGAAGCGGAATGGACTGCACCGCTTTGGGTCCCCAGTTACCGGCGAAAGATGATCGGGAGATCGTCTTGGCGAAGTCGTCGTCGGACAGGAACGCTAGGAGGACCTTGCCGATAGAGCTGAACACCGCCGGGACTGTCGAGCCGACCCGGATATTTGAGGCGAGCGCGGTCGGGTACGCTTGCACCCGCGCTACGATCAGCACCTGATCCCCCGTCAGGACGCCGAGATTCACTGTCCCGCCTGTCGCCTTCGCGAGATGGTCGAGTTCGACGGCGGACGTCTGCAAAAGGTCGAGGCCCTGCAATGCTGCGAAGCCGAGGGCGAGGACACCGGTCCCGGGCCGTACGCTTCCATCCGGCGTGCGCTCCAGGAATCCTTCCTGTTCGAGGGTGGTGACCAGCCTGAAGGTCGTCGGCATGGGGTAACCGGCCTCCCTTGCGATGTCGGTTACCCTCATCGACGTACGGCTGGTTGAGAACAGGCCTAGGACTTTCAGACCTTTGGCGAGGGCCTCGACCCTGTACTTCGGTCCTTCCGAAGAGGGGTTGCGGGGTTTGACCCCCGAGACTGAGTTTCGCATATCGAAAGAATACTCGCCCGTCGATCCCGGAAATGACCGTCAAGCGGTGTGAGTCTTGTCAAGGACCGATCGAACCGACTGCAGGTATGCTTCGGCCGCATACATAGCCGGAATCGGCGGGGCCCTTACCGGCTACCAGCAGTGCACGCTCACGCCCGCCGGGTTCTCGTCGTTCACATCGCTCGGCCTGCTGGCGATCGTCTTCGTGGCAGGCATCGGCCGCATCTCCGGAGCCGTGTTCGCCGGCATCATGATGGCGGCCTCGGGACTGACAGTCACCGTGCTGTCCAGCCTGATCAACATCGGCTAGTACCAAACCCCCATAGCAGGGATCTTGTTGGCGATCACCGCGCTCACCAGCCCGGACGGCGTGATGAGCACCGAGTCCGCCAAAGGCCAGGCAGTAGCATTCGAACGCCTCCTCGCAATCGGACATAGCACTTTGATTCGTGGCGCCCCGAGAGCGCCACATCTCGCTTCGCCCATCATCGCCGACGCCAACGCTCCGGCGGACATGGTCAAGAGTCCCAGCCTCTAGTTCGGGCCAGCTATTCCCCAAAACGCTTGATCCTTCATACAGCATTGCCGGCATGAAGTATCAATCAACTAATCGACTAGCGATATAAGCACGCAACATCAGAGCGCGTGGCAAGAGCAAGCAGGAGAGACCTACTCGCATTGGTTTCGCTCGAACTGGGAGGGCTTGTCAAATCGGTCGTCGACTGGGATATCGGCGTCGTGCTGACATTCTGCACTTCCCCGACAGCCACATAGTGATGTCGTGGCGGAGTCCTCGGAGCCGGCCGCGCGATCGAGGCAAGATGGGACTCAAACGTGGTGGCCTTGTGTCCGGCTTCGCGCTGACAGAAGCGGTCCTATTGACCAATCAATGTGGGACCGACGTTGAGCTGCGGGTGTCGGCGTTGGATGGCGACCGTCTCCGGGACGAGTAGCCGGGGGTCCGGCAGTCCGATGTAGTCTGGTAGGCGCAGCATCGCCGCTATTGCAGCGACCAGCAGGCGGTCGTCGATCAGGAGCGTCCTAATTGTCAGCAAGGTCGATGTCGGTGATCGACTCGATACCTGCCTCATATGCTCCCGACCCGAGAGAGGACCAGGTGGAGCTCGGCTCGGGCTGTCTCGACGCCCCCCGGCAGAATCAGCGCGGAGTCTCCCAGATCCACGATGGCCACCTCGCCGCCATGGTCGATGCGCCACCGGTGACGCAACGATGGGGGGAGGTTGGTCTGGCCTCGGTGGGATACGGTGGCAGTCGAAACTGAAACCGGCTGGCTCATGACTTGCGTTGTACCTACCAGTTTCAGGCAAGGCGCTTGACTTCGTGGGCTGGCCGGTGTTCGGTCCTGATGACCGCAGCTGGCAGGTGGTCTGTAGCGACATGGTCAGCAAGACCGCTTCAAGGAGTGAGCCGAAGACCCCGTTAACTACTTGCCCCTGAAGAAGTCGACGTGAAGTCCTTGTGGGGTAAGGGTTTTGTGGTGGGGGATCCGCGTGTTGGGGGTTGAATGATGCGATGATGACCCAAACCCCTTGTGCGAGAAGGGATCTGGGCCATCATGTTGCGTACCATAAACGCTGAGCCGACCTTGTGGGACGCGATTTTGCCGGAATGCGCCCGCCGGTTGCCGCCAGGGCTGGGCGAGATCGACTTGTGGTTGGACGACGAGCGGTTCTTCGAGCCGTATTTCTCGCCTCGCCATGGGCGCCCGTCGATCCCGATCGAAACGTATCTGCGGATGATGGTGTTGCGCTACCGCTATAAGCTCGGTTTTGAGGCATTGTGCGCGGAGGTGTCGGACTCGATCGCTTGGCGGCGGTTTTGCCGGATCCCGCTGGATGTCGCGGTCCCGCATCCGACCACGCTGTTGAAGATCACCGCGCGCTGCGGGCCGGCGGCGGTCGGCGAGCTGAACGAGGCGTTGTTGGCGAAAGCGGCCGAGGCGAGACTGGTCCGCTTGGACCGGGTCCGGGCGGACACGACGGTGGTCGAGGCGAACGTGGCTTATCCGACGGACTCGGGATTGCTCGCGAAGGGTGTCGCTACCCTGGTCACCCTCGTCACGGCGCTCAAGGCGGCCGGCCTGGCGAAACGGACGCGGTTCAAGAATCGGGGACGGTCAGTGCGCCGACGGGCGCATGAGGTAGCGGTGTGGCTGCGCCGCCGGTCCGACGACGCCCGAGGCGAGGTCATCGCGATCACCGCTGAGCTCGCGGATCTAGCCGAAGCGACCATCGTCGACGCCCGAGCCGTCGCGGTCAACGCCCGCCGCAGCTTGGCCCGCCGCGGTGCGCCGGTGACAGGTAAGACGCGGCGGGCTTTGGAGGAGATCGACCGGGTGTCGGGTCTGCTCGAGGCGGTGATAGCCCAAACCCGGCTCCGTGTCGCCGGCGGGGTGCCTGACGGTGCGACACGGGTCGTGTCCCTGCACGACCCTGACGCGCGTCCTATCAGCAAGGGCCGTCTCGGTCGTCCGGTCGAGTTCGGCTACAAAGCTCAGGTCGCCGATAACACGGACGGGCTCGTGTTGGATCATGTGGTGGCGCTCGGTAACCCGCCCGATGCCCCGATGCTCGCCCCGGCCGTCGCCAGGATCAAGACCCGTTTCGGGTGTGCCCCCAAGGCGGTCACCGCGGACCGCGGCTACGGAGAGGCCGCGATCGACGTCGCCCTGATCGCGTTGGGTGTCGCGATGGTCGCGATCCCCCGCAAAGGCAGGGCGCCCACAGCGAGGATCGCCGCCCAGCGGGGGCGTCGCTTCGTTCGTCTCGTCAAGTGGCGGACCGGCAGCGAAGCGCGTATCGCCTGCCTCAAACGCGACTACCTGTGGCGGCGCACCCTCTTCGACGGCCTCGCTGGCGCGCAAACATGGTGCGGGTGGGGTGTCTTCGCCCACAACACCACCAAAGCCACCGCCCTCGCCGCCAACCGCGAAGCCGACCGGGAACGAAGACGCACAGCACGGACCCGACACGGCAGCGATCCGCCCACACCGAACGCGCCGCCCGCAGCAGCCTGACCCGGCCGGCCGGGCTTCCCCGGCGCGCCTGACGGTCCGAAACGGACCGAAACGGCCGCCAGGAGAAGCAAAAACGGCCGGGATACAGGCACCTGAGCCCTCACAGACACCCCACCAGACCCACCAGACTCACGACCGCACAGGCTTTTTCAGGGGCAAGTAACTAACCCCGACAGCAATACTACAAGCCCTTATCCGAGACGGGGTTGTCGCGAAAATGGATGACTCGTCGCAGTTGTAGCGCGGGGTGCTCGAGTTGTGCATCCTGGGGCTGCTTCGCCGGGCGGAGTCCTACGCCTTCGAAATCGCCCGCCAGATCACTGCCCAGTACGAGCCGATCGTGGTGAGTCAGGGTACCGTCCACCCGCTTCTGACACGCCGACGTCGGGCCGGCCTCGTGTCGTCGGTGTTGCGCGAGTCGCCCACCGGCCCGGCACGCAAGAACTACCGGCTGACAAAGAACGGGGATCAGGTGCTGAACGAGCTGATGCTGCAGTGGGCCAGCTGCCGTCGCTACGGCGGCGACGCCGTCGCCGCGACGGTAGGCGGCAGGACCGGTATTGATGACGAGCCGGTCGACGAGGCGATCACCGATGTGGCGGTCCAACCAGTTGAGATGGCGCACATCCCTGTCGGACACAGTCGCCGACAGCTTTGATTCGATCGCGACCGTTCTCCCGTCGCGGTCGTCGATGGTGGGTTCGATCTCGTGATCGCCGTTTTGGGTCCTCAGACGAGACGTAGTCGCTTCGAGTGTCGAAGCCACGACCCTCACCGACAAGTCGACAAGCGACTTGTAGAGCCGCCCGAGGAACGTCTCGCCACCAGGGATCTGCGGCCCTTCGCCTGCGAGGAGAGTCGCCTCGGATGCGTTCACGAGAATCGCTACCAAAGCCGGGTCTGCGAGCTGATGCTCTGGCGCCTGCGCCAAAGCATCAGAGGCGAGAAGGTCGGCCACCACGCTGGCACGGGGTCTAGGAGCCACATTCGCTAAAGCACCTCCTTGCACCCGGCAACGGTCTGTCGTGACGGCTTGTCGCTTTCGCCCGGCGTCGAGGCCACCAACTGGCGCTGCGAGCAAGCCATCCGCCCAGCCGTGGTCAACCGCAAGGTATGGAGCGGCCACCGCACCTGGCGCGGCGCAGCCACCCAAGGGACCGTCGCCAACGTCTTGCGCACCGCCTCCCAACAAGCGTCGAAGCCATCGACTACCTTGCCCGCCACGCCCGAGCACCCAACCCGGCGCTCACACCGTTCCTAGACACTGAGCAGGAGTGAGTCCTGCTTAACGGGGGACCCCGAACGGTCTTGGGTCTCCTGGGAGACTTCCGCGGCTGAGGTAGGCATTGTGGTCTTACTGCCGTCGCTTCTCGATCGCCTCGTGCGATCGTCCGACGGTCGCCTCGTGCCTCGTCTCGGCTTGGTCTCCCTGCTTAATGCGGGCTCGTCCAGACCGGCGGGTATCACCGGTATGGGCCCTCCTTCGGAGGCACTCGCGGTGGCTCGTTCCCCATCCACTGGTGGAGTCCGAGCGCTCGTGCCCCGTCTCCGGAGTCGCTGTCCGAGCCCGCGCCTGCCGATCGCCACCGATGCTGCGTGGTGACCGGTCAGGGACTGCTGCGGGTATTGCGCCCGAAGTGGTGCGAGCCAGTGCTGCGCCCCCCACTTCGAGGTGTAGGCGGGGTCGACGGCGATGACCGCGACCCCGGCGTTGTAGGCCATCTGGGTGAGCCGGTCACGTAGCTTCGCGGTCGGCAGCCCCGAGATGTGCCGGCGGAACTTCTTTCCTCTCTTGCCCCTCGATGGGCGGTAGCCGACCTGTTCGCGTCCCTCGACGCGCGCTGCGGCGAAGTCGAGGTTCTCGACGACCACTGCCCCGGCATGGTTGGCGGCGCCGATCGCGAGCACCTGGGAGATAGCGTCCCTGATGAGCCCGTCTCGATGCGACGCCTCCAGCCCGTCGACGGCGAGGGGGATCGTGGTCGGGGTGCCTATCGAGTTGCCGCAGCAGTCGAGGACCGCCACAGCGAGGTGCCCGACGTTGACATCGACAGCGACGACCGGCCCTTGGCGCAGCTGGTCGAGAGAGGCGATCGGGGAGTTGGCGGTCTTCCGCGACGCGTCGATGTACCAGCGACGCTTAGACGCGTCGTAACAGATATCGTAGCGGACAGCCCCTCCGGTCGCCTGGGCGGCGACCTCGTCCCCACGATGAGGCCAGGAGACCGGACAGCCGAGCCGGTAGCGGCCGTGCGGGCGGTTGGCGAGGGCGGCGAGCGGGGCCGGGAGCTT
>JAKBBS010000125.1 GCA_021808425.1 Actinomycetes bacterium | reverse complement strand
CGCAGAGCGATCTGCGTCTTCGGGATCCCTTCAGCGGCCAGCCTCCGGATCAATGCCCAGTCTTCCAAAGTGATCACACTCCAATCGTTGAGTGCTCACCTTTGGACCGGCAGGGATGCTCAGTTTTCGACCGTCATCGACACCTCTTTCCGGGATAAACGTGTCGATGAAGCGGCTCTTCTCGGACCACCCGCCGACGGAAGAGAGGATCGCCCGGCTTCGATCCCGAACCTGGGCGCGCTGAATCCGCCGACGTTCGAAGGATGCAGACGAGATTGCTACAAATGTTGCTCATCGTTGAATCCTGCTTGTCTGATACCGACGGATCGCGATGCCGAACCAAATAGACTCGACGGCGCCAAATGGCCATGCTCCAGACAGGAAGCCATAGGCGCTCGACAAGAGGCAGCCAACAGCGAACGCCAAGATGAACTGACGGCCCCTACGTTCCAAGGCGTACATCGCCATCATGAAGGTAACGGCGCATACGCCGTAGATGGTTACACCAGACATGCGTCATTGTCCTTCATCGTTGATGCCTCACGCGATGCATGATGAGGAGCGGACCCTTGCCGTGACCGACGGCAATCCGGCTCGGAACCGTTATGAACGCCTGGGCTTCGTGGCAGATGAATCGCTTCGCAAGGCGAGGTCGACCCATTCCCGCTCCTCCTCGCCGCCAGGTCCTGGAGGAGACGGGCATGACCGAAGAGGAGCTGGCACGGGTGTTCGACCTGCGACGGCCCATGCCTGAATGATCATCGTCGCAGATGCCAGCGTCCTCGTTGGCGAGTTACTCGAAGAAGCAGTTCAACATCTCGTCGATGTCCAAGGTATCGAGATCGTCCCCCGCGGTGCCTACGAGCAGTTTGAGGAGGCAGCTCGTCGCCGGGTTCCACGAGACCCCAACGACTGGGCGCCGGTCGCCCTCGCCATGGCCCTCGACGCTGGCATCCTGAGCGGGGACAACGACTTCCTCGGCTGCGGCTGTCCCACCTGGACGGTCGAGACGCTTCGAGTGGAGCTGGGGGGCGTTATGAGCGGTGCACGTATATCGCTCTAGTCCAATCCCTACTGCTCGCAGGTCTATTGCGTGCATTGAACCTGCGAGTGACTCCGGAAAACGGCTACAAGGTAGGTGAGCTCGGAGGCCGCTCTTGTGTCTCGGGGCTTCTACTGGGTTTCTACCGGACCGACCGGGTGGGGGTGGGGGGCAGCTTCGATTCGAACGGCGGGAAGGGCCCACGTGGCAGTTCCCGATGCACCAGATGCGGAGGAACACCGGGTGCTCTACATCAGTCTCGGAAGTTCTCGAACTGCAGGGGAACCGGGAAATCCTCGGCTTTCAACCCGGCTATCACCGCTTGAAGATCGTCGCGTTTCTTCGCGGTCACCCGAACCTGCTCGCCCTGCGTGCTCGACGACGTGCCTTTCGCGGCGTTCTCCTTGATCCAGCGGTTTATCGTCTTGGCATTCTCGGGAGACAAACCCGACTTTATGGTGATCGTCTGGCGGGCCGTGCCCTTCGAGGCTTCCTCGACTTTCTGAGCGTCGAGGCATTTCAGTGAGACCTGCCGCTTTACCAACTTCTCCTCGACGACCTGCAGTACAGCCCGGAGGCGGTCCTCGGTCGAGGAGTGAAGCCGGAGTTCCATCCCGGAAAGCTCCACGGAGGAGTCGGTGCCTTTGAAGTCGAAGCGCGTCGACAGCTCTCGTTGCGCTTGATCGACAGCATTTCGAACTTCCTGCATGTCGACCTGGGACACGATGTCGAAGGTGGGCATGACTCAACGCTAATCGAGGCAGCGCCTACAGTCCTGCCGTGGACCTCATACCCGCACTCTCCGCTCGACGAGACCCCGAACGCGCTGGTGGAAGCGCGGCAGTTCAGGGGCGCCGCCCGGCGGTGACCGTCTGCGGTCGACCCATGCATTTAGCCGAGCTGGCCGGCGCGGCCGGGGCCGTCGCAGCGCGCATCGAGGGGGCACCGGTGGTCGCCGTTCACGCCGACGCGAGCCTGGAGACAGTCGTGGCGATCGTCGGCGCCCTGATGGCAGGGGTCCCCGTCGTGCCCGTCGCTCCCGATGCCGGCCCGCTGGAGCTCAGCCACATTCGCAGCGACAGCGGCGCCGTAAGCCTCCTCAACACTGCCGAGCTGCCGATCGACGTCACCGAGCGCGCCGATTTCGCGCCGCGTCATGCCCTAATCGACGAGCGCATTGCGATGATCCTCTACACGAGCGGAACGACCGGCCTCCCCAAGGGCGTCCAACTCAGCGCCCGCGCAATAGCTTTGGATCTGGACCTACTCGCCGAGGCGTGGGAATGGACTCCTGACGACGTGCTCGCCCACGGGCTGCCCCTTTTTCACGTGCACGGCCTGGTTCTCGGAATCCTCGGGGCCCTACGTGTCGGAAGTCCGGTGGTGCACACCGGCCGTCCGACGCCCGAAGCGTACGCGGCGGCCGAGGCAGACGTGTACTTCGGGGTTCCGACCGTGTGGTCGCGAATAGCTGCAGATACAGCCGCTGCAGCAGCACTTCGAGGGGCCCGGCTCCTGGTGTCGGGGAGCGCGGGGCTGCCCGCGCCCGTCTTCGAGAAACTCGAAGCGCATTGCGGGCAGGGTCCGGTTGAACGCTACGGGATGACCGAGACGCTCATCACAGTCAGCGGCCGAGCCCGAGGCGAGCGCCGCGCTGGGTGGGTAGGTGCCGCGCTGCCTGGAGTGTCCACACGCCTGCGTGACGAGGACGGCGCTGCCCTGGTCAACGACGGGGAAGCTGTGGGCGAACTCGAGGTTCTCACCCTGACAGTGATGAGCGGATACCGGAACCTGCCTGAAGTGACCTCGGCGGCGCAGAGCGAAGACGGATGGTTCCGCACCGGTGACGTGGCGTCGATCGACGCAGATGGATGGCATCGGATAGTAGGAAGGAAATCGGTTGACCTGATCAAGTCCGGTGGTTACCGCATCGGCGCCGGTGAAGTCGAGGCGGCTCTCCTCGCTCACCCCGGTGTAAGGGAAGCGGCCGTTGTCGGGGAAGAAGATGACGACCTCGGCCAAGTGGTCGTCGCGTACGTGGTCGCCGACGACGGGGTCACCGGCCAGGAGCTGTCGGTGTTTGCCGGCGCGCACCTCGCGGTCCACAAACGCCCGAGGCGTGTGGAGCTACGCTCCGAGCTTCCGCGAAACGCCATGGGCAAAGTGCAAAAGGGCCGACTCGCCTCTAGCTGAGCCGCTCGAATCGCGGCGGCCGCTTGTCCACGAACGACGAGACGCCCTCCTTGAAGTCGGGACGTTTGAAGCTATCGGCCATTAGACGTAGGGCGTCCCTCTCCGCGTCGCCGAGCGACGACGTCAGTTGGCTGTACACCTGCCTTTTCATCAGAGCGAGCGAAGTCGGCGAGCACCTCGCCGCCAGACCTTTTATGTAATCGACAGCATGGGCAAGTACCTGGTCCGCCGGAAGCGCTTTCTGTACCAGACCGATTGCGGCTGCTTCAGTACCAGATACGCGTCGCGACGAGAAAAGCAGGTCCAGAGCATGCCCTGTGCCGACCTCCCGGGTCAACAGCCAGGACAAGCCCCACTCGGCGATGAGGCCGCGCTCGGCGAACGCCGTCACGAGAGGGGCATCGGAAGCCATGAAGCGGATGTCGCAAGACATCGCGATCGGCACGGCCATCCCGGCGATCGGCCCATTGATGGCAGCGACGACCGGTTTGCGAAGCGCCATCAGCCAGGTGTAGGTGCCACTGAAGTCTTCCGGGAACTCCCAATCGGGGACCGCCACGTCTGCGTTGTCGGTCTCGACTGAGCCGCCCGCGGATAGGGCGGATAGGTTGCGCATATCGGCACCGGCGCAGAACGCCCTCCCTGCACCCGTGACGATGATTCCGACTACGGCCGGGTCGTGCTCAGCCTGATAGATCGAGTGGCGGAACTCGGCCGCCATGCGCTGCGTCCACGCGTTGAGCGACTGTGGCCGGTTGAGGGTGACAGTGGCGACAGGGTCTTCGACGGAGTAGAGGATCTCTTTGTACATCCCACCATAATGGTGCGGAGCGGCGCCGAGCGCTAGGCCGTCAGGCTGCGACAGGATCGCTTTCGATCAGTTGTGGCGGGAGGCGCCCAGTTGGGCTACGCTTGAGGCTGCTGGGTCGGTGCCCGAGTGGCCAAAGGGAGCAGACTGTAAATCTGCCGGCATAGCCTACGGTGGTTCGAATCCGCCTCGGCCCACGACACACGAAAGTCCTGGTGGGGGCGCTTTCGTGGCCGCCGGTGGGTCACGGGCGTTGCTGATCCAGCCTCCGATCGCCCCCAGGCTGCTCACGGTCGCCCAGGCGGCGAGCGCGTTGGGCCTGGGCGAGTCGACCGTCCACGCCTTGATCCGAGACGGCAAGATCGACGCGGTCAAGATCGGCACGGCCCGCCGGATACCCGTCGACGTACTGGACCGCTACGTTCGAAGCCTCCAGGCACAGGAACCTCTGAGATGACGCTCCTCGGAGAGAGCCCGGTGGAGCTTGGTGGCTTCGGCTCTCGCTCGAAGAAGCGCAGGTGGGTGAACGGTGGTTCGTCGGTGTTGAGGGCGATGCGAGCGGATCCGTCGATCGGGCTTTGGGTGTCACGGTCTACGTTCTCCGGCTCCCCGCCGAAGACATAATGCCCTCTGCTGCTTTGCGAGCGGCGAACTGGATTGCCAAAAGCTTTCCAGTGCGCTAGCCCGAGGTGGGAGTCCAGCCACGGCCGGGCAGTCGGTGGAGGTCGGCGCGCGAGCAGCGCTCGGTTGTACCTCAAGGAGGTGACCTTGCGTGACGGCATGCATGCTGACGGTCACAGCTACACCTTTGGGCAGATTCAGGCCATCGAAGGTGCACTTGACGCGGCGGGCGTCGGCGCAATCGAGGTTGCTCACGGCGGCAGATCCAGCGTCAACTATGGGCATGGCGCCCACTCCGGCGGTGCCTGGATCGAGGCGGCGGTATCCGTGGTGAGGCGGGCAGTCCTCGCTGCGCTCCTGCTTCCAGGGATTGGGACGATCGACGACCTCAGATGCGCCAGTCCCGAGGGTGCCAAGTGTCCAAGGAACCCGCTGCACTGAAGCTGATGTAGCTGCACAACCTATCGGTTGGGCGCGAGGCCTGCTGGTCTATTGTTGTTGTTGCACTTGGAGTTGACCGTTTGTGATGATGGCGTGTACGTGGAGGTGCTCGTTTAGTATGACGATGTCGGCGCGCTGTCCTGTTGTGAGTTGTCCGCGGTCTTTGAGGCCTAGTAGCCGCGCGGGGTTTGTTGTGAGTGATGTGATTGCGGCGGGGAGCGGGATTCCTGAGGCGACTGCGTGGCGTAGTGCGGCGTCGAGTGTGAGGGTGCTTCCGGCGAGGATGTCGGTGCCGGCTATTAGGGCGCGGCCGTCTTTTGCGTGGACTGGTTGTCCTGCGAGGGTGTAGGTGCCGTCGGCGGACGCGGCGGCGGCTATGGCGTCGGATATCATGACGGTTCGGTCGGGTCCGGCGGTGCGGGCTAGTAGTGCTAGTACGGCTGGGTGAAGGTGGATTCCGTCGGCGATCAGCTCGACAGCGATCCGCGGGTTTTCTAGGAGGGCGGTTACGGGTCCCGGGGTGCGGTGGTGGGGGGGTTGCATGGCGTTGCAGAGGTGTGTGGCGATTGTGGCTCCGGCTTGGATGGCTGCGACGGTCTGTTCGTAGGTTGCGGCGGTGTGGCCTACCGCTGCTTGCACGCCGGCAGCCCGTATTGTTTGGATTGCGGGTATGGCGCCGTCGAGTTCAGGGGCGAGTGTGATGACGGCGAGGATTCCCCGCCCCGCTTCGAGGAGCCGGGCGAGTGTCGTGGGGTCGGGGGCCCGTAGATGGCGGGCGGGGTGCGCCCCGCGGTATTCGGCTGATAGGAACGGTCCTTCGAGGTGGATCCCGGCGAGGAGTCCGGATTCGACTAGGGGTCTGTAGGTGTGCATGGCGGCTACGAGTTCGTCTAGTGGGGCGCTGATCAGGCTTGCTACGGCGGTGGTCGTGCCGTGGGCGCGGTGGGCGGCGAGGACGGCTTGCGCGGCGTCAAGGTTTTTTTCCTCGAAGGATCGGCCGCCTCCGCCGTGGAGGTGGATGTCTATGAATCCGGGGGTAATCGTATAAGGGCGGAAGTCGTGGTCGGGTTGTCGGGGAGGATTTCCGGATCCGATTCCGGTGATCTTTCCGTCGTCGACCGACAGCCATCCGGGCCCGGCGTCTCCTTTCGGGCCGATCAGTGTTCCGCCGGCGATCAGCACGGCGGCCCGGATTGAATGCGCTGAACGAATGTGGCGGTTATCCATTCCGGGTCGGTGATCGCCGTTCCGACTACGACCGTGGTTGCCCCGGCTTGGATCGCGGCTGCGGCTTGGCGCGGGTGGTGGTAGCGGCCTTCGGCGACGATGACCGCTTCGGGTAGAGCGGCGCGTAACGCTTTGACTAGTTCGAGGTCGGGTCCTTCGGCTAACGGGCTGTCGGGGAGGTAGCCGGCGAGGGTGGTGGCGACGAGGTCGGCTCCGTTGTTGTGGGCGGCTATTCCGTCGGCGAGGGCGGCGCAGTCGGCCATCACGAGGCCGCCGGCGTCGTGTACGGCCGAGACGATGTCGGCGAAGGTGCAGCCGTCGGGTCGGGGTCGGCTGGTGGCGTCGGCGGCGACTACTGTCGCTCCGGCGGCTAGTACTTTGAGGGCGTCTTCGACGGTCGGCGTTATGTACACGCCGCGGGTTCCGTGTTTTGTGAGGCCGATTATGGGGACCGACACTGCTGAGGCGATCGCCTTTATGTCGGGGATTCCGCCGACGCCTCCGCCGCGCACTGCGGCCGCCCCGCCAGCAACCGCGGCGCGTGCCATCCGTGCGATGGTTGTGCTGTCGCGTAGCGCGCTGGCCGGTCCGGCCTGGCAGGACACGATTAGCCGGCCTTCGATGAGCGCGGCGAGTTCGGGGCCGGTCATGTGAGTCGTCCGGCTAGGACCGCCGCTCCGAGGAGGGGGCCGGCCCCGCCGAGTGCGGCAGGCACGACCGGGACGGTCTGTAGGGGGGTTAAAGCCTCGGCGTGCAAGGCGTCTCGGAGCGGATCGAGGAACAGCGGTCCCGCCCCGGCTACTCCGCCGCCGATCACGACGATCGAGGCGTCGACGGCTGCTAGCAGCCCGGCCAGGACTCGGCCGAGGACGGCGCCAGCGTTGTGTATGCATCGCCTCGCGGTTTCGTCGCCGTTCGCGGCTCTGCGAGCGACTTCTTCCCCGCTCAGGGAGGCGGGTCCGGCACCGCGGTTCTCGGTTGCTACAGCGTACGCGGCGGCTATGGCAGGACCGGACACGACCGCTTCTACGTGGTCCGCCCGGCCGCACCCGCAGGGGATGGGGCCGGTTTCGGGGACGAGCAGATGGGCGAATGATCCGGCGCAGTGATGCGGGCCGGCGAGCACCGTGCCGGTCGAGACGACCGCCCCGCCGAGGCCGGTGCCGACCGAGACGAACAGCGCGTCGGGCCAGCCGCGCCCCGCACCGTAGACGAGCTCACCGAGGGCCATGACCCGCACGTCGTTGTCGACCGCGACCGGCAGGCCGGTCAGGCGCCGCATTTCGTCTCGAAGCGGCGTGCCGGCCCATCCCGGCAGGGTGGAGGTCGCCGATCGCACCTCTCCCGACCCGGGGTCGACAATCCCGGGGGCTGCGATCCCGACGGCGTCGGGTGGGCACGGCGCGCGTCGCGCGAGTTCGGCTACTGTGCTGGCGAGCGCAACGAGAACAGCGTCGCTACCTTCTTGTGGGGTGGGTGTCGTGACCCGGTGCACGATGATGCCGGTGTTGTCGATGAGCCCGGCGGCGATCTTGGTTCCTCCGAGGTCGATTCCGACTAGGAGGCGGTCGGAGCGGGTCAAGCGGCGTCGCTTCGTTCGACGATCGATTTCACTGCCGCGACTTCGTGCGCGTCGAGTGGGATTTGGGGTGGGGCGGTGACGGGACAGTCGATTACCCCTTTGAGATGCAACGCCGCCTTGAAGGCTCCGATCGCGGAGGAGCTCTGCCCCATGCGCGACGGGTCGCCGACGCCGACGATGGCGAACAGGCCGATCAGCCGCTCCTGCTCGACTGCCGCCGCGGCCCATTCTCCGGTAGCGCAAAGGCGGTACAGTCTGCTGTATCCGACAGGGTCGACGTTCGCGAGGCCTGCTACCGCCCCGTCGGCGCCGGCGCGCATCGCGAAGTCGACTGTCACCTCCGACCCGGTGAAGACGCTGAAAGTGTCGACGGGAGGATCGAGGCGGCGGCGCGCTGCGAGCAGTTGGCGCAGCCCGTCGAAGTCGCCGCTGGAGTCCTTGAGGCCGGCCAGGACCCCTTCGGCGGCGAGCTCCAGGATTAGTCCGCGCTCCAAGCGTGAGTGCACCGAGACCGGCACGTCGTAGGCGTACACCGGGATGTCGCTGCGTTCGGCGAGCATCCGGTAGTGACGGGCGATCTCGGCTGGGTGAGTGCGGGCGTAGAACGGGGCGGTGGCCACCAATCCTGCGCACCCGGCTTTCGCGGCCCGTTCGGCTTGGTCGATTACTCGCATTGTGGTCATGTCGATGCCGCCCGCCAGGATGGGAACCTGTCCGCCTACGGTTTGGGAGACCACGTCGATCACGGTCTGGCGGTGACGTTCGGGCAGGAACGCAGCCTCGCTGGTCGAGCCGAGGACGAACAGTCCGTCGACGCCGCCGGCCAGGAGGAACCCGACCAGCCTTTGCAGGGAGGCGACGTCGACTTCGAGGGAGGGGGTGAGGGGCGTGACGACGGGCGGGATGACGCCGCGCAGGCGTGTGGGGACAGTGGTGGTCATTGAGGCTCCAGACGGTAAGGGAGATCTGTGTTGCTGCGCACCGGGTGGACGCATTGGTAAACGTGGCCACCAGGCTCGACGCTCGGCTCGGGGTAGCCCTCTAGGCATGCTTGAGACGCCCGCCAGCAGCGGGGGTGGAACGGGCAGCCGGAAGGTGGATTCACCGCGGAGGGGACGGGGCCGGGCAGCGGTATAGGCCGAGGCGGTGTGAGCAGTCTTGGCGCGGCAGCGAAGAGGGCTCGGGTGTAGGGGTGCCTGGACGCCTCCGGCGCGAGTCGGGCCGGCCCGGATTCGACGGTGCGTCCGAGGTACATGGTAACCAGGCGGTCCGATATACGCCGTGCGGTGAGGATGTCGTGGGTGACGAAAACTATGGCGAGTCCGAGCGAGGACTTCAGGTCCATCAGCAGGTTGAGGATCTGGGCTCGTACCGACACGTCGAGGGCGGAGGTGGGCTCGTCGGCTACTAGCACGGACGGTTCGAGGGCGAGCGCCCGGGCGATCGCGACACGCTGACGCTGACCGCCTGAGAGCTCACCGGGCACGGCGTCAGCGCTTGACTGTGGCAGTCCGACCATCGCCAGAAGTTCGCGGACGCGGGCATCTCTGTCCGGCGGCCGTTTCCAGGCGTGCACGTCTAGCGGGTCGCGCACTATGCGCCGCACAGGCAGGCGCCGGTTCAGCGAGGACGAAGGATCCTGGAAGATCATGCCCACCGACGTTCCGATCCGAGAGCGTCGGGCGCGGGGCGACAGCCCCCACAGGTCGTCGCCGTCTAGGCGCACCACGCCGGAGGTGGGTTGCTGCAGCCCGACAAGCACTCTGGTGAGGGTGCTCTTGCCGCAGCCTGACTCCCCGACGAGGGCCACTGTCTCACCCGCATCGACGGATAGGTCGGCACCGGCAAGGGCATGCAGCCGGCCGCGGCCGAACATGCCCTTGCCCGCCCGGAACTGGACCTCGACTCCTTCGGCTTTTATCACAGGCCGGCCCGTCACCGTTTGACCTCCGCGGCGAGCGGGACGACCGGATGATGACAGGCGGCATGGTGGCCGCTTGCCGCGTGCGGTCCGGGGGCCGGGAGACTCTCGGGGCGGTCTCGGC
>JAKBBS010000124.1 GCA_021808425.1 Actinomycetes bacterium | reverse complement strand
GTTTTCGTAAAATGGTACCTTCAGGAGGAAAGCGGCATGTCTCTAGCACCCGAGCGCACCGGGATCGGCATTTCACGGTATTTCACCATCGCCGGCGGTGATCCCTACGCATCGGTCGAGTGGGAGCGCCGCGACGCCCGGATCGTGCACTACGCGACCGGCGCCGTTGCTTTTGAGCAGACCGGCGTAGAGGTGCCAGAGTCGTGGAGTCTGAATGCGACGAACATCCTCGCCCAGAAATATTTTCGCGGAACTCTCGGCGAGGAGGGCCGGGAGTGGTCGTTGCGCCAAGTCGTCGACAGGGTGGTGGACACGATCACTGCGTGGGGACGCAAGGACGGATACTTCCTAGACGAAGAGGAGGCCGCCGCCTTCTCCGACGAGCTCAAGTACCTGATCGTGCATCAAAAGGCGGCTTTCAACTCGCCCGTGTGGTTCAACATCGGTGTGCCGGGCGTGCCCCAGCAAGGCTCGGCGTGTTTCATCCTCGCTGTGGACGACTCGATGGACTCGATCCTCAACTGGTACACAGAGGAGGGAGTGATCTTCAAAGGTGGGTCCGGTGCCGGGGTCAACCTGTCGGCGATCCGCTCCTCCAAAGAGGGTCTGCGAGGCGGGGGAACGGCGTCGGGGCCGGTCAGCTTCATGCGTGGCGCAGATGCCTCGGCAGGCACCATCAAAAGCGGCGGCAAGACCCGCCGGGCGGCGAAGATGGTGATCCTCGACGTCGGCCACCCCGACATCGAGGACTTCATCTGGTGCAAGGCGATCGAGGAGCGCAAAGCGAGGGCGCTTCGCGACGCTGGCTTCGACATGGACTTGGACGGCCGTGACAGCCACTCGATCCAGTATCAGAACGCCAACAACTCGGTGCGTGTCACAGACGAGTTCATGCGTGCAGTCATCGACGACGCCGACTGGCATCTGCGCGCCGTGACCGACGGCAGGGGTCTGGACACGATCAAAGCGCGGGATCTGTTCCGCCAGATCGCGAAAGCAGCCTGGGAGTGCGCTGATCCGGGGATGCAGTTCGACACGACGATCAATCGCTGGCACACAGCACCAAACGCCGGCAGGATCAACGCTTCCAATCCCTGCAGTGAGTACATGCACATCGACAACTCGGCGTGCAACCTGGCGAGCCTCAACCTGCTCAGCTTTCTCGCTGTCGACGGAACTTTCGACGTCGACGGGTTCAAGAAGGCGACGCAGACGGTGTTCACTGCGCAGGAGATAATCGTCGGCAACGCCGACTACCCGACCGAGAAGATCGCGGAGAACTCCCGCCGCTTCCGCCAGCTGGGCATCGGCTACGCGAACCTTGGCGCGCTGCTCATGGCAGAGGGTTTGCCATATGACTCCAACGGTGGCCGCGCTTGGGCAGCGTCGCTGACGGCGCTACTGACGGGCCAGGCTTATGCGACATCGGCGCGCATCGCTTCTCGGATGGGGCCCTTCGCCGGGTTCCGCGCGGACAAGAAGGCTATGCTCAACGTCTTGCGGATGCACCGCGACGCGGCAGCGGGAATCGACGAGGAGCTAGTCCCGCCCGAGCTTTTGAGCGCAGCCCAAGAGACGTGGGACGAAGCGGTGGAGTCGGCGGAGATCCACGGGGTGCGCAACGCCCAGGCGAGCGTGCTCGCTCCGACCGGCACCATCGGACTTTTGATGGACTGTGACACGACGGGTATCGAACCGGACCTCGGGTTGGTCAAGACCAAGAAGCTCGTCGGCGGTGGGACGATGTCGATCGTCAACCAGACCGTGCCCCGAGCTTTGAGACGCCTCGGTTACACGCCGGAGCAGGTGACAGCTATCGCCGGCTACATCGACGAGCACAAGTCGATCGTCGGTGCCCCTCACGTGCGAGCGGAGGACCTTCAGGTGTTCGCCTGCTCGATGGGCGACAACACTATCCACTACACGGGGCACCTCAAGATGATGGGGGCGGTCCAGCCGTTTATCAGCGGGGCTATCTCGAAGACCGTTAACGTCCCCGAGGAGGTAACCGTCGAAGACGTCGAGCAGCTTCACATCGAGGCGTGGCAGCTCGGCATCAAGGCGGTGGCCATCTACCGCGACAATTGCAAGGTGGCGCAGCCTCTAGCGACCGCCAAGAAGACGGTCAGCGACCCGTCGGCATCGCCTGCGGAGTTCCACGACGCGGAGCTCGCTCTGAAGGTTGCAGAGTTGGAAAAGGCGCTCGAACGCCAGACGGTCGTGGTCAAGCAGCCGATTCGGGAGCGTATGCCGAGGCGCCGGCATTCGAACACGTTCGGTTTCCGGGTTGCGGACTGCGAAGGTTTCGTTACTGTAGGGGAGTACGCGGATGGCAGGCCGGGCGAAGTGTTTATGACCGTCTCCAAGCAGGGCTCGACCCTCGCAGGGATCATGGACGCATTCGCTATCTCCGTCAGCCTCGGCCTGCAGCACGGAGTGCCGCTCGCAACCTACGTCAAGAAGTACACGAACATGCGCTTCGAGCCGGCCGGCATGACCGACGACCCGGACCTGCGGATCGCACAGTCGCTCGTCGACTACATCTTCCGCAGGCTCGCAGTCGACTACCTGAGCTTCGAGGAGCGCTCGGAGCTCGGCGTGCTCACCTCGTCGGAGCGCACCCAGCTGACACTTCCTGGTGTGGAAGAATCCACGACGCCGAACAGTTTCCTCGACGCCGGGGCTCCGGGCGTGGGTCCTTCGAGCGGATCTTCGTTCACCGCTCAAGGCGAGTTGTTTGGCGCGCCCGAGCAATCGCCGCCCGCTTCACGGTCTGCGGCGAGTGCTGGCGGCAGGGCGACCCGGCGGACGCCGGTGGAATCTGACGCCCCGTACTGCTTTGACTGCGGGGTGCAGATGCAGCGTGCCGGGAGTTGCCATGCGTGCCCGTCATGTGGGAGTACCAGCGGCTGCTCGTGAATGAATGTGTTTGTGAAGTTGCATCCGAGTGTCAGTCTGAGTTCACGTCCGACGGTGAGTCATCTGAGAACAAGTTGTCCTACATCCGGTGGGGCACCCGTTCACGCCGCAGAGTTCCCTGACAGGTAGCAAACCAGTGGGTGCCTTCGGTCAGGAGGTGCTCGCCAGGATAAAGTCGGTGGTCAGTGCGGTCAGGATCATCGCCGTCCCTCCAACAGGTTCCGGTACTTCGCTTGCATCGGCATGGAGTGGATCACCTCCGGGCCACGGACCCTACCCGCTGCGGATAGCGCCGCAAGGCCATCCTCTACTGGAACCCGTGGTGCTGTTGGTCTGCCGACATTGCTGCTAATCTAACTGCATGAGTGTAGCTGTCACGGTTCGAGACGTGCCGGAGAAGGTCAGGGACGAGTTGGCGGGTCGCGCCGCTCGCGCCGGTAAGTCGTTGCAGGAATACCTGCGCGGGATGCTCGTCGACCACGCCTCGCGGCCTTCGGTCGACGACGTGATCGCTCGCGCCCGCACTCGCGTCTATGCGACTGGCGTGCGAGCCGGCGCCGAGTCGATCCTCGCCGCTCGCGACGCCGATCGCCGGTGAGGACGAGAGTCGTTTGCGACGCCTCGGCCGTGGTCGCTCTGCTGCTCGACGCCGGCCCCGACGGAAGCTGGGCCACCGATGCCCTCACCGGAGCCGACCTTGCCGCTCCCAGCTTGTTCCCGTTTGAGGCGGCCAACATCATCCGCCGTCATGAACTCGCGAAGCTCATCAACGTCGACCAGGCCGCCCAGGCCCATTTCGACCTTTTCGACCTGTCGATCGAGCAATGGCCTTACGAGGTCCTAGCGGCAAGAGCCTGGGAGCTTCGCCGAAACCTGACCACTTACGACGCCAGCTACGTCGCACTCGCGGAACTCCTCGATGTGACACTCGTGACGCTTGACCGCGGCATCGGCCATGCGCCGGACCTGCGCTGCACAGTCGCCTCACCGTAAGGCCATGGTCTTGCGGGATCGGGAGCTGGCGTTGTGGACGTTGGACCCTGTAGGGCGACAGCGTGGACACCGTGGACCTCTTGATTGAGGGCGGGCGCTGCGAAGTTGGCCCGGGAGGTGGCTGCCTAGACAGTCGTCTACGCCTCCCTCACCACGCCGGGAGCCCCGGCGGCGCCCGCCACCAAGACAGCAGCGGCGGTCAAAGGCTGACCGTAAGACGTCTGTGACTACAGCGTTGTCGCAAGGTCACTCTCTTGCGTCTGCTCAGTTTCGGCTTAGCGACGGTGGGTAGCTTCAGCGTTGTGATGCACTTCATGCGCCGAGGATCCGGGAAGCCGCTGCTGCTGGTACACGGACTCGGCTCGAGTCTACGTAACTGGGATCCGATCATGGCCGGACTATGCGCGAAGCGCGAGGTCGTGGCGGTGGATCTTCCCGGTTTCGGCAAAACGCCGCCGTTGGCTGGCGAGGTGTCGATCGCCACCCTGACTGACGCTGTTGAAGAGTTCATAGAGTCCGAGAAGCTGGGGGATGTAGACGTGGTTGGCAGTTCGATGGGCGCTCGCATGGTCCTCGAGATGGCCCGTCGGGGTCATGGAGGGGTTAGCGTGGCTCTCGATCCCGGCGGCTTTTGGAGCGACTCGCAACGCCACGTGTTCTACTGGTCGATTAGAGCATCGGTGGTGCTCGTGCGGTCGATCCAGCCGGCTTTGCCGGTCGTTACCGCGAATCCCGCTGGGCGCACAGCGCTTCTGGCCCAGTTCTCCGCCCGACCATGGAAGCTACCCGCAGCTCTGGTCCTCAACGAGCTCCGAGGATTCAAGACATCTGAGAGCCTCGATGAGGCGCTGCACTCGCTGGCCTTCGGCCCGGCGCAGCAGGGCGCTCCGGCCGGTGAGTTAGCCGGTCGGGTCGCGATCGGATGGGGCCGCCAGGACAGGGTCACCCTTCCTTGCCAGGCTGCACGCGCGAAGGTGCTGTTCCCCGACGCCACCTTGCACTGGTTCGATCACTGCGGGCACTTCCCGCACTGGGACCAGCCTGCCCAGACCACTGACTTTATCCTGGCCAGCACCTCTTGACTGAAGAGACCCACTGGTTTGCTCCCTGTCAACCGGCCTCGATATCGACAAGCTCAAGCAGACGGCGCCACGAGGCCGCGGCGGTGCGGAGCTTTACATGGCTGCCTCTTTGACTGACTCGAACGAATCCTGCGTCGGCCAAAACTCGAATAACTTCGGCACCCGATAGAACCGGAACAGCCGGACTCACGCAGTCAGGCGTAGAGTCGCAATGATCGGAGGTTCAAGATCTTCCGGAAGAGCTTGATCCTCAAAGTAGAGTTCGAGAGCCTCTTTCAGGTTTTCAAGCGCCTCTTCAGCGGTCTCGCCCTGGCTCACAATCTCAACGTCCAGGCACCGCGCTACGAACCAGGGCGCTTCATGAGTGACGGCTGCTGTGAACTCCATTCGAGTCGATTGTACCCGGCGGCGTGCATATGTGCATCCGTCCAACGATCCGCCGTCGGCGGAAACCGTCTTCAGCTACACCGACATCGGCGGGCGGAGCCACCACGTCAGCCCAGCCCGCAGGGTTACACGAGCTCGGCGACCCTAAGCGACGTCGACCGACAGCACGAGAGCTGTGCAATTTTTGCGACAATCGGTTAGCTCGCGTCTAGCAGATCAGGACCTGCGGCGGTGTCTATCGAGGGACCGAGAGGTGTCCCGCCTATTCCTCGTAAAGCGCTATTGCTAGGTCGGGCTTCATCAAGGACAGGACGTACGTAGGCCAGATCCTCGCGCCGTTGCAACGAAACTCGACTGTGCCGCCGTCGGCAATCTCGAACGAGCGGGTCTGGCTCGAATACCGGCCTTTGCGTATCCGCAAGTTGTGACTGCCGGCTTCGACGGTCGCTTCGATGGTTTCGTTGTGATCGACCGAGGCGACCTTTGTACCGTCGACCTCGACGTCGAATCGGCCACGGCGAAGCTCGATGCCGCCGATCAGTACCTTCGGAACGCGCCTGGTTACTTTGAGAGTTGATGACATGTGTACTGTCCTTTTCAGGTCACCGGTCTAGGTGCTGTCATCCTCTCGGGCCGACCGCAAGACCGTCCGGTGTTCCAGCCGGAAGGCAGGGGAGGGGCACGGGAGGTACTCGAGTTGACCGCATGGTCAGATCTTAACGCAGCAGTTCAAGGCGCCGCGCCTACGGCGAACCATCCCCGAGGAGGTAGGCGTCGGGGTTGGACTGGAAGGCGTCGGCGCAGCCGCCACAGCAAAAGCTGACGGTTCGACCGAGATGGGTGACCTGCGCGCCAGCGTGCTGCGGGTCGACGGTCATGCCGCACACCGGGTCGACAGTGTCGAGGTTCTTCGTGCCATCTTCGGTGATCCGGTCGTCGACTACGTAGCGGTCAGGGTTCGCGTCGTAGCGGTGCTGGCAATGCTCTGAACAGAAGTAGATTCGCCGACCGTCCCTGACAGTCGACGCGGGGGCGTGGGCGATCTCCACTTGCATGGCGCACACCGGGTCCTTGGCGTATCGCGCACCGCCACCGAAGCGTGCCCGGTTACGGTAGAGCCAGTAAAGGCCGGCGAACGCGACGAGGGAGATGACGTCGAGCACGGTCGTGTAGTTCCAACCTACGGTGTCGCCGACCACCAGCCCTGGCTTCGCAGTCGGGATCCATCCGAGCGCCTTAAAGAGGTACTCGGTCGCCAGTCCAGCCGCCGCCATGACCAGCCAGAACAAGGCGAGCATGCGCAAGGCAACAGCACTGCCATATTGCTTGCGGTAGATGAGCAGCAAGGGGAGAGCGATCAGATCGGCGAATATAAATGCCACCACACCGCCGAAAGTGATCCCACCTTTCCATAGCGCAGCGGCGAGCGGGACGTTTCCGACGGAGCACACGAAACTGATGAGGGCGACGAACGGCCCGACTACCGCATTCTCGAGGCTCGTCCAAAAGCCGTGACCGCGTATGAACACGTCCGACCAGACTGAGGCCGGGACCAAAGAACTAAGGAACCCGGCGATCCCGAAACCGAGAACAAGCTCCTTGCGCAGCATCGTGAGATCCGACATCGTGTAGGCGGCAGCGTCGGCCCAGCCGGCCGAGGACCGGATCCTTTGCTTCCAGCCTTCGAGTTCCAGCGCATCTTCGGAATCATGGTGATGCCCCGGATCGGTGGCCGCTTCCATGTGCTGTCTCGCCTGATCAATGTGCCGGCCGCGCAGCCACAAAGAGCCGACTACCACAAGCAGTGCGATCATGATCACGCCACCTATGAACTCGGCGGCCACGAACTGCCATCCGATCAGCACGGCCAGGACTATCCCGAGCTCCACCACGAGATTCGTGGATGCGAACATGAAGACCATTGACGCGAGGAAGTCGGCGCCGCGCGCAAACAGGGAACGGGCCATCGCCGACGCAGCGTAGGAGCAGCTGGAGGAGGCCATCCCGTATAGCGACGCCCGGACGACTGACTTGGGGCGGTGGTCGCCGAGGCGGCGCTGCATGGCGTCGCGCGACACGAAGGCCTGGACCGCCCCCGACAGCGTGAAGCCTGCTACGAGCGCCCATAGCGTGTCCCAGAACATGTAAAACGCTTCTCGTAGAGCGCTGCCGATGTCACCCCAAAAGCCGCCGAAGGTCAAGCCGAGCAGTCCCGCGTGAATGTCCGTCACGAGCGCACCAAGCGTTCTATCGCGGCTCGGGCTTCGGCGATCTTTCGTTCGGCTTCGGGTCCACCCGCCGCTACCGCATCGTGGACGCAGTGGCTCAGGTGTTCGCCGAGCAGTTCAACCGCAACGGCCTGAAGAGCGCGCGTCGCAGCCGAGACCTGCGTGAGAACGTCGATGCAGTAAGTGTCCTCCTCGACCATCCGCGTAATTCCCCGAACCTGGCCTTCGACGCGGCGCAAACGCCGTAACACCGCATCCTTGTCGTCGCTGTAGCCGACCACCCGAGTACCTCCTCGTACGCTAAGTATACCCCCATAGGGTATAGCGCATCGCGAGGAAAGCGGGTGTCAGCGGGGACCGGCGAGTCGCTGACGGCTACTTCTTGACAAGCCCGCCGATCACACTGGAAAGCGTCGATCCCACCCCCGAAACGGTACCTTTCGTAGCCTGCAGTGTCGACTGGACCACGCCAGACACCACGCTGCCACCGCCGCCACCAGAGGAGGACGGCGTGGTCGTCGTGGGGGACGCCGGGACCGTGGTGGCGACTGTCGTGGAGGGTGCAACCGTTGTGGCCGGTGCGACTGTCGTTGCGGGTGCCTGAGGAGTCGTCGTCGGGGAACTTGGCGGAAGCGAAGTCGTCGGCGGAGCAGTCGCGGTTTGTGGAAGGGTCGCCGGCGACGAGTTTCCGGAGGGCACAGGGTTGAGCGACTGGCCACTGGACGCAGGCGACGTCGGCGAGTACGAGCCGTTAGAAGTCGGCGTCGACGTGGGAGCGCCCGACACGGCCTGCGTCGGTGATGCGGCACCTGCTGGAGTGGACTGTTGAGGGGTTTGGGGGGTGCTCGGGGACGGCGGTGTCGTGCTGTGGGTAGCAGTCGGCGCCGAAGATCCGATGCCACTCGAAGCGATGACCACCCTCACGGTCGGCGACGGTGAGGATGCGGTCTTCGCGGCGCTTGTCGCCGCAGAGACGGTTCCGACAGCTCCGACGCCGACAGCGCCAGCGAAGATGGCGGACCGGCCCGCCGAGAGCGCGACCGCTGAAAGGCCGCCAGGTGACGCAGTCCAGCCGAAGAAGGGGAGCTGGCTTATCCACGCGAGGCCCCCGTTGACGGCGCTCAAGCGCTTCACCGAAACGGCCATCATCGCGCGGACGACGGTCGGGTCGAAGTGGCTTCCGGCGCAGCGCGCAAGTTCTGCACGGGCTTGCGCGGCGGGCATCGCCTTTTTGTAGGAGCGGACGGCTGTCATCACTTCGAAGGCGTCGGCTACGGCGACGATGCGACCGGAGAGGGTGATGTCCTTGGCGGACAGGCCGTTCGGATATCCGGTCCCGTCCCAGCGCTCGTGGTGCTCCCACGCGGCGGCTGCCCACGGTCCGAGCCAACCTGACAGCGGGTCGAGGAGTGCCTTGCTGGCAGCCGGGTGGTTCTGGAGCACCGCCCACTCTGCGGCGTCGGGTTTGCCGGGCTTGTTCAGAATGGCGGCCGGGACAGACATCTTGCCGACGTCATGGAGCAGCGCACCCCACTGGAGTTTCTGGCGCTCTTCGCCGCTCAGGCCCATCTCCTCGCCGAGAAGGTCGGCGTAGGCTCTGACTCTCTCGCTGTGGCCACGTGTCCGGGCGTCGTGGGTCCGAAGAGCGGAGACCAATGCCACCATTTCAGCTGCCACCGCGGTCATCGTCGCCCCGTCGGGACTTGGCGAGGTGTGCCCGTCGATAAGACGTGACTCCATCTTTGAAAGGACGCCAGCCCGCAACGCGATGCTGAACCTCGAAGGAGCATTGTCCGGGAAGACGAGGGACATCTTGAGCATGGCCGTGATCGGCGCCAGGCGACGCGTCTGGCGTTCGACGAGCAGCGCGACGGCGCAAGACACCAGGCCTATAGCAACGAATCGACCGATCCGCTCGAGCGCACCAGAGGTGGTTGGGATCGCGAAGCCTGCAGCGAAGCCGGCTGCGAAGCCGAGGGCGATTGGTGTCAGGACCGCGAGCGCCGAGACGGCAAAGGCCGCCTTGGGGCGCCCCTGCCATACGGAGCGATCCTTTGAACTCTCGGGTTTCGATGATTGCGACACCGACACAACCTGATCCTCGGTACGCGGGCGCCCGAAAGATTAACGAAAAGCCGCGTATGGTGTCTTTTTCCCAAATTTCACGCGAAGGCCGAGAAATATCGGAGAAGCAGCACGTCAGGCCGTTGCGGCTATGCCCTCGCCGGCGCTCGGGTCCGGAGTTGCCGGGTTTGGTGGGGTTGACGTCGTAGCGCGTTGGCGGGCTAGGAGAATAAGCGAGATCGTGGCTCCGAGGACCGCTAGGACGACGCCGGTGACCTGGACGGCGAGATCGCCGCCGTTACCAGGGCGTGCCAGCCAGAAGTGCTCTTCGATGAAACGGCCGACACCCCAGATCATTATCCCGACCGACATGACAAGTCCCCGGG
>JAKBBS010000123.1 GCA_021808425.1 Actinomycetes bacterium | reverse complement strand
GCACCGTCGGTCACGTCGAGCGGATCTGCGACCCTGGTGGCCTTGAGGCCCAACCTTTGGGAATTGCGCTCGAATTTGTCCATGGCGTCGGGGTCGGTGTCCCAGAAGCGGAAGCTGTCGATCCCGAGGACCGCCTTGAACGCGAGTGCCTGGAACTCGGCTTGGGCGCCGCACCCGATGAGCGACATCACACGCGAGCCGCGCCTGGCGAGGTGGCGGGCTGCCATCGCCGAGGTCGCGGCGGTTCGCAATGCGGTCAGGATTGTCATCTCTGCGAGCATCGTCGGGTAGCCGCTATGCACGTCTGCGAGGACACCGAAGGCCGTGACGGTTTGGTAGCCCCTCTCCGGGTTCTTCGGGTGGCCGTTGACGTACTTGAAGCCGTACTGATTGCCGTCGCTGGTGGGCATGAGTTCGATCACCCCGTCGGGTGAGTGTGCAGCGAGCCGAGGTGTCTTGTCGAAAGCCTGCCACCTCACGAAGTCGCTTTCGATAGCCTTAGCCAGTTCCACGAGAATCCGCTCCGCTCCGCGGTCGGAAATCCATCGTGACATCGCCTCGACGTCGACGAACAGAACGCTCATGGTCTCAACTCCAGTGTTGCGCACTTGGCGCTACCACCAGCTTTGATCAGTTCGCTCGTGTCGACCCCGATCGGATTGAATCCCCGGTCTCGAAGCTGCTCGTGAAATGCCACAGGAGTCTCGGACAGGACGACGTTGTACCCGTCGGACATGGCGTTGAGGCCGAACTCGCAGGCATCTACCTCGTCGACAAGGATGGCATCTGGGAACAGTTCGTTTAGGAGCGACACACTCCCGCGAGAGAACGCCCCAGGAAAGTAGGCGACCGTCCGGTCGTCGAGGACTGCCAGCGCCGTGTCGAGGTGGTAGAAGCGAGGGTCGACGAGGTTGAGCGTGATGACTGGGACTTCGAAGAATCGCCGAAGCTCCTCGTGGGCGGCCACAGAGGTGCGAAAGCCGGTTCCTGCCAGCATGACGTCACCGACGCTCAGGACGTCTCCTTCGCCCTCGTTCTGCTCGGTTGCTGTCGTGACGGTGCCGAATCCTCTGCCGACGAACCAGCTACGGTACGCCGGGCTCTCGCCTTTGCGCTCGGCGTGGGTGAAGTTCGCGACTAGGACACGGCCGCTCCTCACGACGCCGGAGTTCGCAGCGAACACCATGTCCGGCAAGCCGGGAACTGCCTGGACCGTGTCAACGTGATGGCCCAGTCGCCGGTAGCAGTCTCGTAGCGCCGACCATTGCGTCATGGCGAGGTCGGGGTCCACCATCACATCGGTGTTCATCCACGGATTGATCGAATAGGTCACCTCGAAGTGCGTCGGCGGGCACATGAGCAGGTGTCGCTTCGTGGGGATTCGAACTGTGTCTCGCATGGCGGTTGCGGTGCTGGCAGACATGATCTCTCCTTGTCGTCTCCAGTAATCGTAAGGACGATCCGCCCACAAGACAACGCCGCGGTATTGCCTATGACCACCTATCCGTTGCGTTGTCGGCCTGCATCACGCAACGAACCGATGGCCTCAGAGCACAGGTAGCGGTGCTGATAGCTAGGAGGACAGGTAACCGGCGATGACCCTGGAGAGGTTCGCGATCCTGTCGCGGGTAACGCGGTAGCCGCGTAGCGGGCCGCCGATTGGGTCGGTGATTTCGAGAGCGGACGGCAAGTTCAGAAGGTCGGCGCGCCGGCGGCCCAGGTGCAAGCGTGCAACCCTCCGATGGAGGTCGTCGTCGGGGTCGCTTGCGAGGTCGGTCAGTTCGTTGCCGGCGGATCTCCCTGGCCCGTTGGTTTCGCTGGCGAGAGACGCGAACTCACCAATAAGGAACGTCTTCGGCCAGGCAGCCTCGTCGAGCAGCGCCAGTTCCATGACGTGCTGACGAGTCATCGCCAAGACGAGGTCTGCCTCGGCGAGGAGGGAGGTGCTTACGGTGGTGCTCCGGTGGCCGGTCACGTCGAGGCCGATGTCGGCCATCACTTCGACGACCTCAAGTTCGGCGGGTGCTCCCGGGGGGCCGAACCCCGCTGAGGCAACGGCGAAATCGTCAGGTTGCGTGTCGAGGAACGCCTTCGCCAAGAGGGCCTCGGCCATAGGAGAACGGCAACGGTTCGCGGAGCAGACGGTGAGGATGCTGAAGGGTTTCATGATTCTCCGATCGAATGTAACGCCCAGTCTGACGTGAAGCGAGGCGGGTGGCGTTGCGCGATCAGTGCCGCGACATGTTCCGCATTCGCTCGGGCCTCCCGGCTCCCCGTTGTGGCAAAATATTAATGAGTGAACAGTCACGGAGAAGCTCATCTCACGTCGCATTACGGACACTTGGTCGTCTGCAACCTGGAGGAGCTAGGCCATCTTGCGGCGGTCGGACCATTGCTCGCGTCGATATGGGGCGGTGGCGGATCCCCGACGGCTATGCCGGTAAACCTGCTCGTCGCCATCTTGCACTCGGGTGGCTACGTCGGCGGGGCTTTCGACGACGGGGAGTTGGTCGCTGCTTCTGTGGGTTTCCTTGCCATGCGCAACGGAGTGATCGAGTTGCATTCCCACGTGACGGGAGTGACCGTCGACTTCCAAAGCAGCGGCGTCGGTCGTGCGCTCAAGGAGCACCAACGCAGATGGGCTGCCTCGCAGGGTATTGCAGGCATCACATGGACTTTCGATCCACTATCGCGTCGCAACGGTTGGTTCAACTTGGTGAAGCTCGGCGCACGGGCAGTGAGCTACCATCCGAACTTCTATGGAGAGATGCCGGACGCACAGAACGGAAACGACGAAACAGACCGTTGCATGGCGTACTGGTCGACAGGGGAACCTTTTCCCCAGAACGCACTCCGCACCCCAGCAGGTCACGAATCCCAGGTGGCCCTCGAGGTAGGGGTCGACGATCGGCCGGTTCGGGTACCGGCCGATTTGGATTCGCCGGTCATCGCCTGCCAGGTACCTCAGGATATTGTGTCGATCCGAAAGGCAGATCCGACGCTCGCCCGCAGTTGGCGACTGGAACTTCGTGCTGTCATGGGGTCTGCCATGAGAGCCGGTTATATTGCAACTTCAATCACCGGCGACGGTGTCTATAGTCTGCTCCACGCGTCTCTGCTCGAGGCACCGACCTTGGCGTCGCAGGTATGAAGATATGGGTGGTGGATGCATGAGAATACAGCGCGTAGTTCTGCATCGCCTTGCTATGCCGCTCGTCAGTCCTTTCCGGACTTCGTTTGGTACCGAGACGGCACGCGACGTGCTTCTGGTCGAAGTCGAAGGTACAGACTCAATCGGATGGGGCGAGTGTGTCGCCATGAGCGAGCCGCTCTATTCGTCAGAGTACGTCGAGGGCGCGCACTCTGTGATCCGCTCCCATCTCCTGCCGAGGCTCTGCGCCGCAGGCCCGGACGTGAAGGCAGAGGAGGTCGCCTCTGTTCTGAGCGAGGTCAAGGGCCATCAAATGGCGAAGGCCGCGATCGAGACGGCGATCCTCGACGCGGGTCTGCGCGCCGTAGGTGTAAGCCTCGCTGCGTCACTCGGAGGTGCCCGTCAGCGGGTCGCGGCAGGTGTATCGGTAGGCATAGCTACGTCGATCTCGGGGCTGATCGACACGGTGGGCGGGTACCTAGCCGACGGTTACGTCCGGATCAAGCTGAAGATCGAGCCGGGCTGGGACGTGGAACCCGTGGCCGCTGTACGCGAGCGGTTCGGGCCTGACCTCCCGCTTCAAGTCGATGCGAACACCGCCTATACCCTCGCTGATGCTGCGCACCTTGCCCAGCTCGACCGCTTCGGGCTGCTGCTCATCGAACAACCGCTCGCCGAACACGACCTGTCAGGCCATGCCGATCTCGCTCGGCGGATAGAGACACCGATATGCCTGGACGAGTCGATTACCGGGTTGGCCGTCGCAGTGGACGCTCTCGACCGGGGGGCGTGCTCGATTATCAATATCAAGGCCGGGCGCGTCGGGGGCTACCTAGAAGCCAAGGCGATCCACGACGTGTGCTTCGAGCGCGGAGTGCCCGTTTGGTGCGGTGGAATGCTAGAGACAGGCATCGGCCGTGCTGCGAACGTGGCGCTCGCGTCGCTGCCAGGTTTCAGCCTGCCCGGCGACACCTCGGCGTCCAGGCGCTATTTCCAGCGCGATGTGACAGACCCGTTCGAGCTCGACTCCGGTCACCTGGCCGTGCCGGCAGGTCCGGGTATCGGCGTCGCCCCGATCCCCGAAGTCTTGGAGGATCTGACTACGTCCCGTGAAGAAATACCTTGGTAGTGATCTTGTCGACGCAGGGAGACCTACCTTGGTCCAGCGTGACAGACACGCCCCGGGTGACCTAACGTTAATCCCATGGACATTCAAGGAACTTCGTCGATAGTAACGGGAGGCGCTTCCGGATTGGGAGAGTCGACCGTGCGAAAGCTCGCCGAGCGCGGTGCCCGTGTCGTGGTGCTCGACATGCAGGAGGAAAAAGGTGAGGCTCTCGCAAAGGAGGTCGGCGGAATATTCGTACGCGCCGACGTCACCAAGACCGAAGAAGTCATCGCCGCAGTCGAAGCGGCGAAGGATCTCGGTCCGCTCCGCTCCCTCGTCAACTGCGCCGGGATCGGCGCTGCCAGCCGGACTATCGGCAAGGATGGCACGTACGAGTCGGCGTTCAACCTCGACTACTTCTCGAAGGTCATCCAGATCAACTTGATCGGCACCTTCAACTGCATTCGCATTGCTGCCACCGCCATGAGCCTTACTGCTCCGTTGGAAGACAACGAACGGGGGGCGATTGTCAACACGGCGTCTCTGGCTGCCTTCGACGGACAGATCGGCCAGGCTGCCTACTCGGCGTCAAAAGGCGGGGTTGTGGGAATGACTCTTCCGATCGCACGGGACTTGGGTGTCGTCGGCATCCGCGTCAACACGATCGCCCCCGGGCTTATAGACACGCCAATATATGGGAGCGGCGAGGCATCAGAGGCATTCAAAGACAAACTCAAGAAGGACGTCATCTTCCCGGACCGCCTGGGTAAAGCCGACGAGTTCGCATCTCTGGCGTTGGAACTGGTGACGAACAGCTATATGAACGGCGAGACGATCCGCATCGACGGCGCCGCCCGCCTCGGACCCAAGTAATCGATATGACAACTGTCGACTACACGACAGACGGACATATCGCTGTCATTACGATCAATCGCCCCGAAGCTCGCAACGCTGTCAACGGAGAGGTCGCGTCAGGTATCGAGGAGGCTATCGACCGCCTCGAAGCCGACGATGCCCTGTGGCTCGGGGTGCTTACAGGTGTGCCTCCGGTGTTCTCCGCCGGCGCAGACCTTAAGGAGATCAATGCCGGTCGGGCCGCCAACCTCGGAACAGAGCGTGGCGGTTTCGCCGGTATCACCAAGCGTGAGAGGACGAAGCCGATCATCGCAGCGGTCGACGGTCCGGCGCTTGCCGGTGGGACCGAGATCTGTCTGTCGTGCGATCTGATTGTCGCGTCGACCACTGCTCGCTTTGGAATACCGGAGGTCAAAAGGTGCCTTATTGCCGCAGGAGGAGGCCTCTTCCGGTTGCCGCGAAAGGTGCCATTCAACATCGCGATGGAGTTGGCACTCACCGGCGATCCGATCGATGCAGAGCGCGCTTACCATTTCGGTCTCGTCAACCGCATCTGCGAGCCCGGCGCGGCACTCTCAACAGCGATGGAGTTGGGGCGCCAGATCGAAGCGAATGCTCCTGTAGCGGTGCGCGCCAGCCGGCGGGTGATGTACGCAGCCATGACCGAGGATGAGGACAGCGGCTGGCGTCTGTCAGGTCAGGGTATGGCGGAGGCGATGGGCAGCGAGGACATGAAGGAAGGCTTGACAGCGTTTATCGAAAAGCGTCCACCAAGTTGGACGGGTAGGTAGGTCGACCCGGCCGACCTACGCCCCCGGGTCTGCGCAGAGGGCCGGTGTTCTCAGGATTCTTTCAGCTTGAGGTCACCGGCCCTTCAGGTCCGGGGGCGATGTTATCTTTCGTGGTTGTAGACGGGCGAACGTCGGGAGCGTCCGTCAGCGCGGCGCCGGCTCCCCGCGGTGGCCATTTGGCTGCGATCGACGTCGTCCGCTTCCTCACGATCGGTGGGGTGATCCTGGTCCACTCGACGTCATTCGCGAACTCCGATTCGTCCCTGGTAGCCAACGGTGTGCTGCAGGTAGCTCACGTGACACGTTCAGTGTTTTTGATGCTGTGCGGGTTTGTCCTCACCTACAGCTACCAGCATCGGCCGCTCGGCAGGGCTGCGTTCTGGAAGCGTCGGTACCCGCTCATACTCGTACCGTACGTCGCTTGGAGTGCCATCTACTTCGTCACTGACGGCGAGGTCCATCCCACATGGGAGTCCCTCGGTAGATTCATCGTCGACTTGGGGGACGCCGGCGCCCACTTCCACCTGTACTTCCTGCTGCTCACCATGCAGCTCTACCTGATCTTTCCTGCGCTGATGTGGGCATTCCGGCGCTGGCCCAAGGCCCTGATTCCGACGCTTGTAGCGAGTGGCGTGGTCCAACTCCTCTTCACGGGCGCCGTCGAGTACGGGTGGCGGCCCCCGGTGCTCGCTCCATGGTTCGACAATCCGAGCTCGGTGCTGTTGAGCTACAGCTTCTACGTGATCGGAGGCATAGCAGCTGCCGTCCACTTCGACGAGGTGTCGACGTGGGTGCGTTCGCATTACCGGGCCGCTGGCGCCTTGATGGCTGCGGCAATCACCGTCGGTCTCGGGACGTATGCCTTCAACATCTCGGTGCTCGGATATTCTCCTATCAAGGCCAGCGCCGTGTTTCAGCCGGCCAACGTTGTCGAGGTAGTTGCAGCCACGTTGTCACAGTTCGCGCTTGGGATGTGGCTCACAGAAAAGGCATCGCAGAGGCGTCTAGCGCGTCTTGAGCGATCGTCGGATGTGTCTTTTGGGGTGTACTTAGCGCACCCGCTGCTACTGACTGCGGTGCTTGAGCTGGCTGCATCGACCGGTTTGACTCGGATGCTTGCGGGTGCCCCCGGCACCTTGGTCGAAGTTCTGATTGCTCTTGGCCTGGTCCCCTTCCTCTACGGCGTTACCTTTGCCGGCATTGCGATGGCGCGCTCGAGTTTCACCAGCCTCGCTTTGACGGGAAGGCGGCGAACGACCCGTCCCGTACCTGCAACACTGACGAGCCCTACGATTGCTACAGCACAAGCGGTAGGGACGTGACCAAACCACGGCCTGCTCAGGTGTTTGCCCCGCCCGAGGCGGGTCGTCAGACCAGGTGGCGGAGGACCGCGCATCCAATATACTCGCGGCCGCTTTCGTTTCTCGGCATGGGAGTGGTCTCCGCCTTGATCGCAGTTGCGGTGCTCGTGGGGGCACCCGACCTTACCGTTGTAGCGGGCACGGTCCGCTCTGTGGCAAGCGATACGGCTCCGGCAGTCACTGTCGTCCCCAAAGCCACCCCTCGAGTGACTGTCCCCGGCACAGTCACAGGAGCGGTGCAGTGGAGAACGCAGACTTACTCGATGAAAGTCGGTGGAATGAATCGCTCATACGTGGTTGAGCGGCCGGCTGTTACTCCGCCGAGCGGACTACCCGTTGTTGTGGAACTTGGAGGGTGCTGCACCACGGTCTCGGTCGAAATCGCGCGAGCGGACTTTCAGCAGGTAACCAATTCCGCCATAGTCGTGTACCCCGAGTACGTCGACGGCAACTGGAATGCAGGCGCCTGCTGCGGGACACCGGCGACAAGCCACGTCGATGATGTGGCGTTCGTCAACGCAGTGATAAGCGCTGTCCAAGCTGGCCAGCCTGACGCCTCGAGTGGGCCCGTCTACCTAGCGGGTTACTCCAACGGCGGAAAACTTGCACTGATGATGGCATGCCAGGAACCAGGGGCGTTCGCCGGCGTAGCGGTCTATGGCGCGACTCGGACCTCTGACTGCGCGAACCCGGGTGCGGAGTCTTTGCTGGAAATGGTCGGAAGCGCTGATCCGGGCACAGCTATATCGGGTAAACCGGTAGTGCAGAACGACTATACAGAGCCGACCGTCGAGCAGATTGTGTCCGACTACCGTGCGGCCGACGGTTGTGCTCCTACGGCGTCCAGGACTGTCACTGCAGGTGTTGCCACGGAGACCGTCTGGACGCAATGTGCAGGCGACCACAGTGTGGGAGTAGTGGTGTATCAGGGAGACAGCCATACCTGGCCCGAGACTTCGGGGGCCACACCTTCGGCGCAACAGATGATGTGGAACTTTTTCGGTTCGCTCGGCGCCTGAGGTTTCGTCGGTCGGAGAAGACTATCGACGGGTCGTCGGATCCGGCACAGCGACTTTCTGAGTCGCGGTTGGTGAATGGCGCGATTGGTGTGCGTGCAACGCGACGACTCTTGGCCCGACTAGCTGCCCGACTAATCCAGATGCCGCAGCCATGGCGGCACAGTAGAACCAGAGGTGGTGAAAATCGCTAAGTATAGCTTTGGATGAGGTCGCCGTGCGGAGGATCACAGCAAGGATTGCTACTCCGAATGCTCCCCCGACCTGTCGGGCGGTCTGATTCACGGCGCTTCCTACCGCGAAGCGCTCGATTGGCAGGCCCGAGACGGCTGCAGCTCCGATCACCGGGAAGGTGAGTCCGATGCCGACCCCTAGTGTCAAAGCAATCGGCAGCCATCGCGCCAGGTACATCGGTTGAGCGCTGACCAGAGTGGCGAGCATCGTCAAGCCTCCGGCGAAGAAGGTTGCTCCGGCAGCGATGACCGCCCGGAAACCAATTTTCGAAGCGAGTCTCCCCGCAGGCCCGGCGATGGCTGAGACGACCAGGGGCGTGGGGGTGACGGCCAGACCGGCGGTGACGATCGAGTAATGCCATATCGAGGTGAGAAACAAGATGTTTCCGAGCAGCATCGCGAAGAAGCCCATCGCGTACAAGAGAGTTGCACCATTGGCTGCGCTGAAAGCCCTGTCGCGAAATAGTGTCAAGTCCAGGACGGGATCGTCTACGCGGCGGCATCGATTGATGAAGGTGACGCCTATAATCGCCGCCCCAGCGAAGGAAGCCAGAATCGGCAGGGTCAACCATCCCCAGACCGACCCTTGCGATATTCCGAGCACGACCAACGTGAGCGCGACAGTGAGCATCGCGGCACCGAGGAAGTCTGTCTTGACCTTTCCCGCGGCTCTGACTGGTTCGTGAATGTTGCGCCGGCCCGCGAGCCATGCGACTGCGGCTACCGGAAGATTGGCGTAGAAGACAAGCCGCCAGTTGTCGAGACTGACCAGGGCTCCGCCGAGACTCGGACCTGTGGCAACCGCCAGCGCTCCGACACCGCTCCACAAGGCAACGATGTGAGATCGCCGCTGCGGCGGGTATGCGGCGAGGAGAAGCCCGAGGGACGCTGGCAGCAGGGCGGCTGCGCCTGCGCCCTCTATGACCCTTCCCGCAACGAGGAATGCCACGTCGGGTGCGATACCACAGATGGCTGAACCGGCGGAGAACACCGCCAACCCCGTCAGAAAGACGCGCTTGCGCCCAACGCCGTCCGCGATGCGTCCAGTTACCACGAGTAGGGCGCCGAAGACGATGGCATAGGCAGTTATCACCCAAGCGAGGGTCGACGTACGATCTGCAGGGAACGAGCCTTCGATAGATGGAAACGCTATGTTGACTATGGAAAGATCAAGTGATGCCATGAAGACGCCGGCAGCGGTAACGGCGAACACGGCCCTCCTTGGCTCCGCGGCGCGGACGGATCTGAGTTCCTTGCCGAACCCGATGCACCTCACGGTTGAACCCTATCTTGTGGTCGGTGTGACTTCTCTTGGAGTTTCCGGGGGAACGCTCGGGCTATAATAGGGAAGTCGAATCGTAGAGGTGAGACGAAGTATCCGATCCGGGGACGTAGCTCAGTCGGCTAGAGCACCTGCTTTGCAAGCAGGGGGTCGTGGGTTCGAGTCCCATCGTCTCCACTCCACGCGTCGTAGTCGAACCCTCGACATCATGCACGCATGAGGGTTTGAGCGGGTGATTCTGCTGGTTGCTGTGTGACGTCGCCGTGTCAGGGGCCGAGCAGGGCGAGCGGGACGATGGCGATGCCGTCGGGGCGACGGTAGGCGACCGGGCCGGTGGTGATGACGATGTGGTCGATGACGTTTTCTTTG
>JAKBBS010000122.1 GCA_021808425.1 Actinomycetes bacterium | reverse complement strand
TGCTGTCAACGCCACGTTCTTCGGTCCCTCAGAGCCAAGGTAGATGGACATGTCGGCGCGCAAGGGATGCACTATCGATTTGAGCGGCTTGCCGAGGCCTGTGGCTCCCGGACCGGCGTACGGTATCGGGTTGTGGGGTCCGGGGCTGCTTACCGGCTCGCCGCGAGCGAGAACCCGGCGGACTATCTCTACGTACTCGCGGGTCCGGGCGAGGGGCTGCGCGAACGGCTGACCGTACCAACCCTCGACGACCTGCGGGCCCGACACGCCCAGTCCGAGAGAGAAGCGGCCGCCGCTTAAGTGATCGAGCGTCATCGCCGCCATCGCCGTCGCAGTCGGGGTACGAGCGGACATCTGGATGATTGACGTTGCGAGCTTGATCGTCGACGTCGAAGAGCCCCACCACGCTAACGGCGTCAAGGCGTCAGAACCGTACGCCTCGGCCGTGAAAACCGTGTCGAATCCGAGGCGCTCCGCTTCGATCAGCCGTTCGAGCGCGCTATTGGGGGGCTGCGCCCCCCAATAGCCGAGTTGCAAACCTATTTTCACGCCAGCACGTTACAACCAGGCCGTCACCCGGTCGAAACGCCTCCCATCGCTAGCCGATCCGGTTGGGGATGCTCACCTCGGCGACGATGTTCTCCGCGCTCAGGATGACCGCCTCAGCGGAGATCTCCTCCAGGCTGCGTTGCGCCGTCTCAGGGATCAACAGCGTGAGCGCTGTGCCGACGAGGGCCATTCCGGCAGAGAACTCCAGCGCCCCTCCCAGCCCGAACGCCTTGGAGATATCGGGGAAAAGGTAGACACCTATGAAGGCGCCGAGCTTTGCTACCCCAGCCGATATCCCGTGACCGGTCGTCCTAGCGGATGTCGGGTAAACCTCGGCGGCAAGGACGAACGTCGTGGTGTTCGGACCGAACTCGGCGAAGAAGTAGCTGGTGCCGAACAGCAGCAGGAACGGCACTACCGTCGCCGTGACTCCGGGGATGACACCGATGAGCAGGAACATGAGTCCCATGAGCGGGAACCCGATCAGCTGCAGCGTCCGATGACCGATGCGGTCCATGAAGTTCGCTGCTAAAAAATACCCAGGGACAGCTGCCACCGTGAAGATGATCAGGTTCAACGCAAGTGACTGCTCGATCGTGGAGTGCGCCCCTAGGACTTGCTTGACGATGACCGGCGCAGACACTGCGTTGCCGTAGTAGGCGTAGTCGAAGACGAACCATGTGCCAGCCGTGCCTATCAGGGTAAGAAGGTAGCGGCGGTTGGTTATGAACTCCTTGAAGCTCAGGCGCGAGGAACGCCGAACCGAGGTCGGCTGAAGAGTGCCGTCGCTGTACTCCTTGAGCGACTTGACCGCCTCCGCTGCGCGACCGGCGACGTTCGCGAGATAGCGCGGGGATTCGGGCATCCGGCGCCGTGAGTAGAGCACCGCGGCTGCCGGCACTGCTCCGAGGGCCAGCAGGATGCGCCAGACATCTCCGGGGGCGAGTCCTGACGACAGCAGGGCGAGGCCAGCGGCGTAGCCGGTGACCGTTCCTATCGCCTGCATGGCGAACACGAGACCGACCAGCTTGCCGCGGTCCTTGCGGTTCGAGTACTCGCTCATTATGACCGCCGACACCGGGTAGTCCCCACCGACGCCGAGGCCGAGGACGAAACGGCAGACGATCAGGAAGACGACTCCAGGCGACAGTGCCGAGGCGAGCGCGGCGACGACCATGATCGCTGCTTCGAGGCCGTAGATCTTCTTGCGCCCGACCCGGTCGGCGAGGCGACCGTAGACGATCGCTCCGACGAACGCCCCGAGCAGGGTCATCG
This sequence comes from Actinomycetes bacterium, assembly GCA_021808425.1. The sequence goes on along the minus strand of JAKBBS010000122.1, from coordinate 8,446 downwards.
AGTTGATGAGACCGGTCTGGGTGGAGTCGAGGTGCCACTGCTTCGATATCAACGTCGACGCTGTCCCGATGATGAACAGGTCGTAGGCATCGGTGAAGAAACCCATGCCGGAAGTGAAGATAGCTTTCGTGTGGAAACGGCTTATCGGGGCTTCGTTTAGAGCGTCGATCAGGTCAGCCTTCTCTACGTCAGTCACGCCAGCCTCTCTTTGCTGTGAGTATGCATCGATGCTCAACATACTGAGCGGAGGTGTACGGCTCCTGTCCACCACATTTCGTTTCGGCAAACGAAAAGTGAACTTCAGATGAATTCGATCTAGGCTAGCGAGCCACCTTGGACCAGGGCAGGTCCTTGTCCACCCTGACGTCCCCCGGCAGACCGAGCACGCGCTCGCCGAGGATGTTCCGCTGGATCTCCGAGGTTCCTCCCTCGATGGAGTTCGCGCGGCTTCGCAGGAACATCTTTCGTGAGGATCCTGCCGGGCCGGTGAGACCGAGCGTCTCAGCCCTGTGCATCTCATAGGTGTAGCCGACCATGCCAGCGGGTCCCAGGAGGTCGACGCACATCTCGTAGATGCGCTTGTTGACCTCTGCGAACATCAGCTTGGCGATCGAGCCTTCAGGGCCAGGATTACCTGCGCGGCGGTTCGCTCCCGCCCTCATGTTCGTGAGCCGCAACGCCTCGGCTTCGCACCACAACTTCAACAGCCGGTCCCGCTTGGCTGGATTTCGACTGTCAGAGGCACGCCAGAGCCGCAACGCCTCCGCAATCGCGCCGCTTCCACGCTCGGAACTTGAGCCCCCACCGCCGATCGCCGTCCGCTCGTTCATCAGGGTGGTCATGGCCACCCTCCAACCCTCGCCCACCTCGCCGATACGGTCCGCGTCGGGGATACGTACCTCCGTCAGGTACACCTCGTTGAACTCGGCGTCGCCTGTTATCTGCACCAGCGGCCGCACCTCCACCCCTGGCGCGTGCATGTCTAGCGCGAAGTAGGTGAGGCCCTTGTGCTTGACGACCTCAGGATCGGTACGCGCGAGGAGCATTCCCCGATCAGCGATGTGGGCCATCGTGTTCCAGACCTTCTGGCCGCTGACGACCCACTCGTCGCCGTCCCTTACCGCCCGACAGGCGAGGCCGGCAAGGTCGGAGCCCGCCCCCGGCTCCGAGAACAGCTGACACCAGGCATCCTGCCCGGTGAACATGCGCCGCAGAAGCCTGTCTTTGACCTCGTCGCTTCCGTTGGTCACGACGGTCGGCCCGGCGAGGGTCAGCCCGAAGAAAAAGCGACCGTCGGCCGGCTTTACCCCTGCCTCACGGAGGCGTTCCTCTACGCGCCGCTGCAATGCCGGCGCCACCCCTAGCCCGCCTCGCCCTTCCGGAAAATGCACCCACGCCAACCCGAGGTCGTACTGCGCCCCCCGGAACTCTTCCATCGGGGTCGTTTTCGGATCAACCTCCGCTAGTAGCTGCGCCGTGCGGGTATCTACAAGGTCTGCCGGGTTGCCCATGCCTGTCATTGTTCCACTCGACCGGCCGCAACGGAAGCCAAAGCACCCGACGCGACCCCGCTCGCTTCGCGTAGGGTCGAGAGTTGGCACGGGTCGAACGCCAAGCACGTCCCGCCTGCCGCCTACATACATCGGAGGTCCACTAATGCCGGCAAACCCTCTCAGCACCGACGACTTCGGCGGCGAGCTTTTCAATCTCGGAATTTCGGCGAAAGCTCGGCCGCTGCTCGAGCGAGTGAAGGAGTTCATCGAAACCGAGGTGGCGCCGATGGAGCCGGAATTCTTCGCGCTTGGCGAGCGTAGGGAGGACCGGTGGAGCTTCGCGCCCGGCCAGCTCGACCTTCTCGACGCCACCAAGGCCAAAGCGAAATCCGAGGGATTGTGGAACTTCTTCCTTCCCGACGCCGAGACCGGGGAAGGCTTGTCCAACCTCGACTATGCCTACATCGCCTTCGAGCTCGGTAAATCGCGGCTCGGCTCGGAGTGCCTCAACTGCTCCGCCCCCGACACGGGGAACATGGAGGTCCTCGAACGTGTCGGAACTCCCGAACAAAAGGAGCGCTGGCTTGCGCCCCTTCTCGCCGGGGAGATCCGGTCAGCCTTCGCTATGACCGAACCCGACCTCGCTTCCTCGGACGCCCGGAACATCGCCTGCGAGGCCGTCCTGGACGGTGAGGAGTGGGTGATCAACGGCGAGAAGTACTACATCTCCGGAGCCGGCGACCCCCGCTGCAAGATCATGATCGTCATGGTGAGAACCAACCCCGACGCCGCCACCCACCTCCAACAGTCGCAGATCCTGGTTCCGATGGACACGCCTGGCGTCGAAGTCGTCGGTCCTATGCTCGTCTTCGGACACGACGACGCCCCGCACGGGCACATGCACCTCCGGTTCAACGACGTGCGTGTACCCAAACAGAACGTGCTCCTAGGCGAAGGCCGCGGCTTTGAGATATCTCAAGTCCGCCTCGGCCCGGGCAGGATCCACCACTGCATGCGCTCGATAGGGGCCGCAGAGAAGGCGCTGGCACTGATGATCGAGAGAGGCCTGAGCCGCGAAGCTTTCGGCAAGCCGATCATCTCCCTCGGAAAGAACACCGAATGGGTTTCACGGGCCCGCATCGAGATCGAGGCGATGCGGATGATGGTTCTGCGCGCCGCGAAGGCGATGGACCTTATGGGCAACGCTGAAGCACGGGTGTGGGTGTCCGCTGCGAAGGCCATGGTTCCGGAGCGGGTCTGCAACATCATCGACCAGGCGATCCAAATCCACGGTGCGACCGGCATCTCCCAGTGGACTCCGCTCGCAGACATGTACACGTCTCAGCGCACGCTGCGTTTCGCTGACGGGCCGGACGAAGTCCACCACATGGTGGTCGGGCGCGCCGAGATCGCCCGCTACCAGGCGAGGCGCTAAGGCTAAGGCTAAGGGAACTCATCACTGACTCACAGATCCTTCACGTAGTCGACCCATGATCAATCCGTGACGTCGAGTTCCCAGAGTTATCCGCCGGACGCATACGGACGCGCCTGGGGCTCATGGTGATGCTGATCGTGGTGCGCCACGCTGAAAGCAGCTGGAACGCCGGTGGTCGCCTGGCCGGGTGGGAGGATCCAGCGCTGAGTGAGCGCGGTCGCGCCGAGGCAGTTCGTGCAGGAGTAATCATCGGCAACCTAGGTGCAGCGCCCACGGTGTGTTTCACCAGCGAACTGCAGCGTGCAAGGTCGACAGCGCTGCTACTGCTTGAGGCGGCCGGACGGCCGACAGTGCCGGCTCGCACCGACTGGCGGCTTAACGAGCGAAACCTCGGGCAGTTGCAGGGCATGACCAAGATCGAGATTTCAGGACGGTACGGAAACCGGCAGCGCAAAATCTGGCGGGACGATCCTGACGCCGCCCCTCCCCCGCTTCCATTAGATCATCCGGCGAATCCCAGCAACGACGGCAAGTACGCGCACGTACGTCGGGAGGAGCTGCCGAATGGCGAAACGCGCCGTGATACCCACCGGCGCGTGATCAGCTTCTGGCACGAAACTGCCTGGCCGCGCCTTCGTAGCGGAGACGCCGTCCTTTTGGTCACGCACGCCGAACCAGTTCAAGCGCTTCGCACCCTGCAGCTCGCCGGTAGCCAAGGAACCTGGGAACATCAAGGCCGCAACCAGAAGCGCGAATCGGTCGCCAATGCCGAGATTTTCCTCTATCGCGAACCGCACTCCGGGCAAGGCACGTCCCGCGGCCTTCGACGGACCTCGCCTGCCAGCGCTGAGAGCCGGTACCGCCCCATGGCGGTAGCCGACTAACGGCAGGGCAGCGGCGCGGCGAAGGGAGGTGGGGCCGATCAGGCCAAGGCGGAATCTATTACTTCGAGACCCGCAAGAAATGTCGCCGCCTCGGTGTCGTCCAACGCTGCGAATGCGGGCGCAAGAAGTCGATCGGTCAACGCTTCGGCGGCCTCGAGCGCATTCCTGTCGTCATCCGTGGGTTCGGGTACCTCGCCTTCTGCCCAGCCGAATACTGCAACGTCTTTGGGTCGCTTGATCGCGTGCGCTACGGGCGTCGGCAGGCCACTGGCTTTGACTGCGACGAGGTGGGCAGAACCGCGAAGCTCCCGAAGGACCGCGACCAGCTGCATCGCCCGGCCCGGCAGATCCTCCGCTAGGGGCTCCGCCGCCCATCCCGCGAACAGGGTGAGCCCTGCAGGGTCCTGCATCGCCTTGGCGATCACCTTTTCTCCTGCGTCGCAGAAGCCTGCGAGACCGTCGACGCCGCCGAGGCGCTCCCGTCCATGATCCTGGCAGCAGCGGACGTAGAGACGGGATGCCTCGCGGGCGGGATAGCGCTCACGCGCAGAGGTCCACATCTTCTCCACGAGGGAAGGCTTGAAGTAGCCGAAGGTGCTCGTCACAACCGCCGGCTCCACGTCGCCTAGAACCCCGCCCCGGCCGAGGAAGTAGAATCGGAATCCGTCGAGGCCGACTCCTTTGCCCACGCCGACGGTCTCCGGGGTGAAATAGAAGGCCGAGCCGAGATGCCCGAGGCTAGGGCAGGCGCGTTCCATCAGGTCGTTGACGTTCATAGTGGGATCGTAGCGAACTCGCCGAGGGCAGGCCCGGCCGCTTCGATGACGCGTAGCCTTGCGTCGATGAACATGTATCCGAGTGCCTCCCAACTGCTCGACGCGGTAGCGGACTTCCTCGAGGCCGACGTCATGGCCGTCGTGCCGGGCGACGTCGCACACAAGGTCAGAGTCGCGGCGAACCTGGCCCGTATCGTCGGGCGGGAGACCGATCTGGCGGCCGCCGCCCGAAGCGCCGAACAGTCCCGACTCACAGCCCTTCTCGGCCACGCCGGAGAAGTCGAGGCCCTGCGTGCGGAGCTCGCTGAGAAGCTGAGAAGTTGCGACGATCCCGACTTCGAGCGTTCGGCGTGGCTCACCATGGCTGCCGTCGTACGCGACGAGCTTGGCGTGGTCAAACCCGGGCACGACGCGTGGGAGGGCAGGTGACCAGCCCCCTTGTGAGTGACAGCGCAGCGACCCTGGCCGAGAAGCTGGAGGCGTTCCTCTGCGGGGTCTGGACTTGCCCGGTCCGCGTAGTCGATGTCGCCGCCTCGTCCGCCGGAGCGAGAAGGCGCAACGTAGCGTTCGAGGCACTCGCCGAGGGCCGCCCTCCCAGCGGTCTCGTCGTGACCATCGTCCCGGAGGGCGCTGGGGGCCTCAATACGGTGAGCTCCGAAGCGGCGATGCGAACCCTCGCACGCAGACGCGGGGTCCCGGTACCCGAGGTTGTGGCAGTGTCGGAGGATGCCGGAATACTCGGAGGACCTTTCTTCATCTCGCAGCGCGTCGATGGCGAAACGGTCCCGAGAAGGGTTCTTCGACTAGTGGCCGGCAACAGGAACGGAGAACAGATCGCCGGCCAGCTTGGCGCAGCCCTCGCGAGACTTCATTCGATCAGCCCCGACCTCGCTCCGCCCGGGCTGATCGACCCAGGTCCACGTCCGCCCGCCGAGGCGGCTCTAGGCGACCTCAGCACTGCCATCTTCGACCTCGGACTGGCAGATCGCCCGGCCCTTGCGCTCGGCATGAAATGGCTCGAACGCCACCTACCCAAGACAGACAGCGCTGCGTCGATCGTGCACACCGACGTCCGCAACGGGAATCTGATCGTCGGCCCTGACGGACTCCGGGCGATCCTCGACTGGGAAGGATCCCGCAAACTGGGCGACCCGATGGAGGACCTAGCTTGGCCCGCGCTGCGTATGTGGCGCTTTCGGAGCGACGAGTTGGAGGTCGGCGGGTTCTCCTCTTTACCACCACTTGTGGACGGCTACAACCAGGCAGGAGGCTCGTTCGACGTGGAGCGCTTCGAGTGGTGGAAGGTCCTCGGGACGCTGCGCTGGGCAATCGGCCTCTACGGACAGGCGTCAGCACATTTGAACGGGACTTTCCCCTCGATAGTCATGGCAGCCAGCGGCCGGCGGGTTCCCGAAATGGAATGGGACCTGCTGATGCTCATCCGCCCGTGAGACTCATGCGTCGACTCCCTTCGGCGCTCGCTGCGACATGAACCCGAACATGTAGCCGGCGACTCGGCGCATCTGGATCTCCTCTGAGCCTTCCGTGATCCGGTAACGGCGGTGGTGGCGATAGATGTGCTCGAAAGGCTGGTGGCGCGAGTAGCCGAGGCCACCGTGTACCTGCATAGCCCGGTCCGCAGCTTCGCAGCACAGCCTGTTCGCCCAGAAGTTGCACATCGACACCTGCTCGGAAGCGGCGAACGCCCCGTCGCGGTCCATCAGCCACGCCGTCTTGTAGACGAACACTTTCAACATTTCGCATTGCGTGCGAAGCTCGACGAGGGGGAACTGGATTGCCTGGTTCGAGGCGAGCGGCTTACCGAAAGGGGCCCTCTTCTTCGCATATTCGACAGCCCTGTCCACACAGAACTCAGCAGCACCGAGACTCGACGCTGCTTGGCGGATCCGGTTCTCGTTGAAAAAGTGCTGGGTGATCGCGAGACCCCTACCCTCCTCGCCGAAGACCGCACCGGCCGGGACACGGACATCGCTCAACCGTACGTGCGCATGGTCGGTCGGCATGTTGAATGTCCAAAGGTATTCGAGGACCTCGAATCCGGGCGTGTCCCTCGGAACCATGAACGCCGTGATCCCCCGCGCATCGCCGGCCTCGCCGAATGTTCGCGCGAACACCAGATCCGCCGCAGCAGTGTGGATGCCGGTGTTCCAGGTCTTCTCGCCGTTTATCACCCACATATCACCGTCGCGAACAGCGGAGGTCTCCATGTGCGTGGCGTCGGAGCCGTGCGCAGGCTCGGTGATCCCGAAAGCGAAGTGGCGTCTGCCTTGCGCCAGATCGTCGATCCATTCCGCCTTTTGCTCGTCGCTGCCGTAGTTGATCATCAAAAGCAGCCCCACGTTGTTGCCGACGATCGAATGCTCGTTCTGTAAGTCGTTGTGCAAACCCAGGCCTTTGCGGGCCAAGTGCTCCCGGATCACCGCCATGCCCAGGTTGTTACCGTCGCGACCGCCGAAGGATGCGGGAAACGGGTATCGGTAATGGCCTGCGGCGTCCGCCTTCCGGCGGGCCTCCCCGAGAAGCTCCTCCCACTCCCGGCGTGGAAGTCCTCCGTGCTCGAAGTCGGTTCGGGCCCACTCACGTCTGTGGTCGAAGAAGCGGATGTTGTCGTCGGCCTCTTCGAGAGGTTTGATCTCGGCTTCGATGAAAGCATCAAGCTCGTCCAGGTAAGCGACGAGATCGGACGGAATGTCAAAGTCCATTACTGTTCCTCCCTGTCATCAGCAGTAAAAAAGTTCAGCTGTCTGCGCCAACTGCTCGTTCTAGCGTAGAGCGCCCCACTTGGGTGTACGAGTGAGGGCCCTGCATGCCGATCTCCATCAGCATGAGCCCGAACAGAAGGGCCCATCCGACGGCTCGTCGATCAAGGTGCTCCTCCCATCCACCGTAGGCCTCCCAGAAGGCCGGCGCCGCTTCGCGTGGAATAAGCATGTGGAGCGCGGCGACGTCGGTTGCAGGATCGCCAGCGCAAAGGTCTCCGAAGTCGATGACCCCGGCAAGTGCTCCTCGGGCGACGATCATGTTCGCCGGGTGCAGGTCACCGTGCAGCCATACGGGCGGGTCCTGATATATCCGAGCGTCGAGCGCCGCGATCCACGCGCTTCGGATAGCCGGCCCGTCGACGTGCGCCTTCAGTGCTTCGAGGCGAACTTCGAGCGTGTCCGCTCGCAAAGCGAGAGGGACACCACGAAACTCGTTGACCGGTGCGTCGGTAGGCGCACGTCGGTGAAGTGCGCGCAGGAATTCCCCGAGAGCGGCCGCACCTGCATGCGGGGATTCGATCACCGCCCGGTCTGCCGGCTCGCCTTCCAGCCACTTGACGACAGACCAGCGCCACGGGTAACCGCAACCTGGACGACCCAAGAAGACGGGTAGGGGCACGGCGAGGGGTAAACCGCTTCCGATTTCCGTCATCCATTGCTGTTCTTTTGCCGCCAGTGGAGCCGCCGACTGCCTGCGCGGCAACCGCACCGCGAGGCGATCGCCGAGCCGCCACATCACGTTGTCCCAGCCAGCTCCGGCGTGTCTCAGGTCTAAGTCCGCCAGGTCCGGAGCCTGCTCGACGAGCAAGATGCGAACGAGCCCCGCATTGATCTCCACCTCTGCATCAGGCCACATGGCTAATCGAAAATGCTCAAGGCTCGAGGAGCCGACGTATCGCGCTGACGGCGTCGCTTGGGCGTTGCAGCACGGCGACGGAACCGCCTCCCGCGTCGGCTATGCGTTTGCAGGCCTCCTCCGAGTCTTCCTCGCCGGGCAGGGCTAGGACGTGGAGCCGCCCTCCGAGGGCGATCGCTGCTCTTGCTGCGTCACAGGGATCGTCGCCCTCGTTGGCCA
>JAKBBS010000003.1:21749-44099 GCA_021808425.1 Actinomycetes bacterium | reverse complement strand
ACCCGACGAGCTCGACGACGAAGAGTTGGGCGACCTCGACGACGATATAGGCGAAGACGATATAGGCGAAGACGATATAGGCGAAGACGACATAGGCGAAGACGACATAGGCGACGACGACGTTGTGTCCCTCGAGGAGCTCGACGACACCGGCATCGTGGCCGATGTGCCGACGCCCGCCAAGGCTCCTCGTGAGGACGACGAAGAAGACGACGACGACGAGGACTTCGACGAGGTGGAGGCAAGTCTCGACGTCATCCTCAAGGAGCGCCTGGTAGTCGATGACGACGATGACGACGATGACGACGATGACCCAGATGAGCGGGGAGAGTCCCCGACCCGTGTACTTCCAAAGCAGCCGGGTGAGTTCGTCTGCCAGTCGTGTTTCCTTGTCAAGCACCCGAGCCAGCTCGCTGACACCGAAGCGCAGCTCTGCCGTGATTGCGTGTGAGAGGATAGATCGGTGAGCGAAGAGCGAAGCCCCCTGGATGCGGCGCTTGATCTGATGGTTTTCGCTCCGGTCGGGCTTGTGATCACCGCAGCGGAGCAGCTGCCCGGCTTTGCCCGAAAGGGCAGGGCGAGGGTGGAGTCCCAGGTGACAGCTGCAAGGATGGTAGGCCGTCTGGCTGTTGCTCAGGGGAGTCGAGAACTGTCCCGCCGCCGTGCCGGCCGGGCCGACCACCTTCACAGCGAGGACGCCCCCTCGGACGCCCGAGATGGCACCTCTCGGCCGCCTCGAGCGGGCGACCAACCTACGTCCGGGCTGCTCGGAGCGGGTATCGAGGGGGGCGCCAGGCATCTGGCTCCATCAGGCAAGGAGGCAGGCTCGAAGGCTGTGGATCGCAGCGGAACCGTCAGCCCCCCGAAGCCGCAGGGCCGCCGATATGGCTCAACACAACTGAGCGGTACGACCCTTGCGATCCCCGGCTACGACTCCCTGTCTGCGTCCCAGGTGGTGAGCCGTCTAGCGGGTCTCACTGCACCCGAACTTGAGGACGTAGGCGCCTACGAGGCCGCCAACCGTGGTCGGCGGACTGTGATGACCCGCATCCGCCAGCTTCAGGGATAGCCCGCCCTCCTTAAGCTGGCGATGCTAAGCGCCCGACCTGCCACGCCAGCGGATGTGGACGAGGTTGCCCGACTTTGGGATCTCGCCGTCGGCCCGCTCTCCGGCCAGCGTGGCGGGCCGATGCTCGCTGCGTCTCTTTCACAACACCGGGTTCGAGCCACTACCACCATCTCGGACAACCACTCGGCCGTGGTCCTTGGCCTAGTGGACACCGTCCCGGTCGGGATGTCGTTCGCGACCCTACTTTCGGTGGGAGAGCGACGGCTGGCGACGGTGGAGCTGCTCTACGTCGAACCGCAGGCAAGACGAATTGGGGTGGGGGAGGCCATGCTCGAGCGGCTGCTCGAACAATGCGAGGCATGGGAACCAACGTCGATCGACGCGCCGGCCCTACCAGGCGACAGGGCCAGCAAATCCTTCTTCGAGGCACACGGATTCAAGGCAAGGCTGCTGGTGATGCAGCGCTTTCAGGCTCCCGCAGGAGTTGGGGAGTGAACTTGCGGCGCCGGGCGCTGCGAAGCCGGTCGCGGAGGAGGAGGGATCGTCACCCCGAGAAGCTTCGCCAGGCCCGGAATCCGCCCCGACATCTGGTGCGCCGACTTTCGAAGCTCGGGGCTGGCTGAAGCTGGAAGACCGGTCGGGGTCACGTTCCGGCGAAGAGGCGAGCCGGCAACGGCCTCCATCACGGCCGCCCACACGTCGGGTTGAGCTTCCGGCGACATCGCTGCGCTCGCGGCCTCCGACAAGCGCCCCGCTAGCGCGCCGTCCAAAGTCATCGACGGATCCGGCGGCCTGGCGGACAGGCGCAGGGCACGCACCACCTTGGCAGAATCGACAAGCTCGGAGACCTCGCTGTGCCACGCCGCGCTCGACTCCGCCAGACGGCGTTCGAGGACAGCCGACAGAGCGGCCGCTGTCGCCCGGGACTCGTCGTCTCGTGCCGCGTCTGCGCTCGCGATGACTGAACGCAGGTCTCGAAGCGGCACGCTGTCGGCGCCAGCAACCGCTGCGTCTGCACGGTCACGCCAACTCGCCGCCCGCAGGCGGGGGAGCAGCCGCTCGGCCAGGGCGAGAAGTTCGTCGGTGTTGGGCGGGACCCGGCCTTCACTGACCGCCTTCTCGCGTTCGAGGTGCAGAGCGCTTCGCAGGGCAGGAATCCCGCCTCGAAGCAGCTCCTCCGCGATCGGCTGCTCCTCAGGGGCGAGGGACTCTATGACCGCCTTGCGATGAGCGCTGGACGGGTTGAGCCGGCTGGCCGCCTTTCGCGGGGCGCCTCGCGAGCGCGACGCATCGGCGTCTGGGCGGGGACGTCCCTGGGCGCTGCGGCGAGCCTCGGTCGTGTCGCCTCCTCGGGGGCTCGACGTTGTCCGACCCCGAGGTCGGCTGTCGCCGTCGGTTCCTTCGCGTGTCGTCGAGGCAGTCCGGCCGTGCTGGCCGTCCCTCCCTGGCTGGCCCTGCGGACGACCGTCGCGCCTCGACTGGCCGTCGCGGCCCGGAGGGCCGTCGCCGCGCGATCCTCCCTCGCCGTTGCGGGAGGGGCGCCTTGTATTCGAAGCTTCAGATTCCGGACCGGAGGCGGCGCCGCGCCTCTCACGACTCGAAGGACGGCCATGATCGCGGTCGTCCCTGGCAGGCCGTCGAGCGGAACGCCCGACGAGCTGCGTGGTCACACCCGGCTGGTCAGCACGGCTGGAGCCGATTATCTCGATCCTGTCAGCGTCACGGCGGGGAGCCTCCCGTGGCGTCAGAACGGCGGTAACAGTTATTCCCTCCAACTCGAACTCCGCCTCGACACGGATCACGTCACCGGCTTTCGTTCCTTCGGGTACCACGCCAGGCGCAAGGACACCTTTCGGTTCGCGCGCCCCCGCGGCGCGCCAAGTCCAGGTGCCGTCGGGGCGGGAGCTGGTAAGTTCAATCTCGAGTCGTCGAGCCACGCCGCACACGCTACAGGAGTATCCGAGCCGCCTGCACCGTCGGCCCGACACAAGTGCGGCCCCACCGCTACGCTGGCACAGTGAGCGACATTCCGGTACTGCTCGTGCACGGTTTCGCGTCGTCGTTCGATAGGAACTGGCGCGAACCAGGGTGGGTCGACGTGCTGGAGGAAGAGGGACGTACGGTGATCGGCGTCGATCTTCTCGGCCACGGCGACTCACCAAAGCCGACCGACCCCGATGACTACCGTGAGCTGCAAACGTGCGTCGAAGGGGCGATAGCTGACTATGACCTTGTAGACGCCGTCGGCTTCAGTCTTGGCGCCCAACTTCTCCTCCGAGTCGCAGCCAGCGACCCGGGGCGCTTCAGGAGGATCGCGCTCGGCGGCGTAGGCGACAACGTGATGCGCTCCCACGACCCCGAACCCCTGGCGCGGGCCGTCGAGACGGGCGTCATAGGTGAAGACGACCCCGAGGCAGCTGGCGCCTTCGCCAGGTTCGGCCGCGCCCCGGGGAACGACCCAAGGGCGCTGGCAGCGTGCCTGAGACGCCCGCACGACCCGCTGACGAGCGTCGAGCTCGCAGATGTACGGTCGCCGGTTCTGGTGGTCCTCGGAGATCGCGACTTCGCAGGCCCGCCAGACCAGCTTCTCGAAGCGCTTCCGTCGGCCCGGCTGGTCAGCTTGGCGGGCGCAGACCACTTCGGCACTCCGAAGGACTACCGGTTCCTTGCAGAAACGGTCAAGTTCCTCGCTGCCGGCCCGGACTGCTAGACTTTCCCCATGGGCCGCGGAGCACGATCGACCGTGCGTTGGAAGCACGACAGGACTCGCCGTAAGAAGGCGCGCGACGCAAGGGCGAAAGAAGCCCGGGGCCGGACCCGCAAGGAGTCCCCGGCGGCCAGCTGACTGTCGGCGTTGCGGGCGGTCCTGGTGTTGCGTTCAATCTCTGTGTCGAGCTCAGCTCCGAACAGCACTGCGTTCGCTGTCAAGAACATCCACAAGGCCAGAATAGCGACCCCTGCGAAGGTGCCGTACGTCCTGTTTTCGTGGCCGAAGTGATCCAGGTAGAACGCGAAGACGCCTGACGATGCGAGCCAGACGCCACCAGCTACGACAGAGCCGGCTGAGATCCAACGCCATCTTGGGTGGCTCCGGTTAGGTCCCAGGCTGTAGTACGTGGATAGCAAGATCATCACCAGGATCGCTGCACCGCCGTAGCGCAAGACATCCCACGCAAGTCCGAACGCGGGTTGCACCAGGGGAAGCTGGCGTGGCAACAGGCGGCGTAGCGGGTTGCCGAGAACCATTAGCACCGACGCTGAGCTGCCGAGTACTAAGGTCGCGAGCACGAGCGGGAGTGCCATGAGGCGCCGTCCAAGGAAGCCCCGATCGGATGTAACCTCGCACGCCACGTCTAGGGCGACCTGCAGCGATGCGGTTGCTTCGACTGCGCTCCACAAGGCGGCGGCGACTCCCAACGCCAGCTCGAGCTGACTGGCGCCGCCATGGTTGGGTCCGGTCAGGGCCTGGGTGAGAACGGCTGACATCTGTGTCGGCAAAAGCACTCCGAGACCGTGGACCAAATGCCGAAGCTCACCCGCGGACAGGTGAAGTAAGCCGGCGAGGCCGATCGCCGCCACGGCGGCGGGGAAGACGGCAAGAAACCAGTGGAACGCCAGGCTTCCGGCGCTCATAGTTATCCGGTCACGCGCAGACTCGCGCAACGCCGCTACGAGCAGGCGCCTGGAACGTCTCAAGCGGGATATCACGATGCCTCTCAGCCGGCTTCGCCGAGTGTCCGTCGGGGCGCGGTTTGCTGGACCGGGCGACTCAGAGGGCATGGTCCTAGCATGCTACGGTCCGGGCGCCTCCCGTGAGCAGCCCAGGCCGTTCGACAAGACTGTCGCCTATCCGGCCGAAGGCCGGCAGAGTACGCTCCCGTTCCATCGGGCCAGGTGACTTGGATGTCGAAACTGGCAGGCGAGCGTCACAAAGGGTCAAACGTTTTCCTGCACGTGGCAAATCTGACCAAATTGAACACTTCCCGCAGTCGCCGGAGCTGCGCTAGGTGCCCGGCGTTGCAGCACAGGCCAATATCTAGGCTATTCGGCGGGGGAGTTGGGCACCCATTCATTCGACGGTGGCACCGAGCCGGTACGCATCAGCCAGTAGGCATTCCAAGTCCCGTCGTCCTTGCTTGCCAGTGGGCTGACTGCCGGAACGAGACCGTCTCGGGGAAGCTCGTCGCCCCCAAAAGAAATTGCTTCGATGTTCCGTGCAGCCGCGTAAGTTGCGTTCGCCTGCTCATCCATACGCTTCGCGGCTCTCTCGTCGGCTCGCGCCCACTGCAGGAAAACAGGGATGAAGCCGATCAGCGCCGACGCCTCCGTCGCAACCCACAGGAGACCGCCTCCCGCCCTAGTGCTTGAAAGGCTGTACATCGATGCTATCGGTCTACTCGACGACAGGATTGCCAGACCAAGAATGACTTCGGGAGGGCCGGCGATGAGGATGCTCACCATCCGAGCGCCATATCCCATCCGCCAGTGGACTATCGGATCCAGCCCGACCAGGGGCCACCAGTACAGCGTCGCGCCAAGGAAGAACACGACGTTGAAGGAGTCCATGACCCACATGTGCAGCATCGCGAAGTTAATGAGAGATGTCAGGAAAAAGGCGAACATAACGCCGAAATACAACACGAACACGCTCAAGGGGAATGTCAATAACGCGAAGCCTCGTGACTTCAAAATCCTCAACCAGAGCGTCTTTCGGCTCCTCGTCGAGGTCTGAAGAAACAGCGTCGAAGGAGCACCCAACGCCAGAAGCGGGGGCGCCACGACCATGAGGAGCAGGTGCTGGACGACATGAGCCTGGAAGTACGAGGCGGTGAATGTCGCGACAGGGGACTGGATAGCCACGTCGATGCTGACAAGGCCGAGCATGAACGACGTCGTCCGCCTTGCCGGCCAGCGTCGTCCTCTGCCCGCCAAGCGCCAATCTGCTCGCAGGTACCAGTAGGCGACCGCGCACAGGACCACCACTGTGGCCAACGCAAACGGCCCGCTCTGCCAGTCGTAAAAGGCGGCGTGCCAGCTCCACACGACGGGCTTCATCGGACCCATCTACAGACCCATGAACGTGTTCGAAAGGTCACTCCGCCTCAAACATACCGCCGGCGGGCCGCCTACAACAACCGCCTGAGGCTCAACGGACCTCTTCGCTCGATCCGACACCGTCGAACGCATCCAGGAGTGCGCGGGCAATGATGACCTCCTCTCCAGCGGCCGCCCGGTCTCAGTTATTACGGATAACCATGATTATCCGTAAGATTTTGCCAGTCCGCTCCTCGTGTGGGCAGGCACCGGTGCCCGGCAGGCCTCCACAGCGTCGTACGGGAAAGCGCTAGAATAGCGCTATGGCGACAATCCAGGTTCGTCAAGTTCCCGAGGACGCCTACGAAGTCATCCGCAGGCGCGCCCGAAACTCAGGCCGATCGATCCAGTCTTATATGCGAGACGTCATCATCGACTTTGCTGGCAAGCCAACTATCGAGGAGGCGATCGCCATGATGAAATCCGTTCTTGCCGAGAGCGAGACACCGGGTGCTACCAGAGAGTCGATTGTGGTCGCACTAGCGGAGGATCGACGCTGAGAGGCGCCTGCGTCCTCGACGCCTCGGCCGTCGTCTTTGCACTCCTCGGAAAGACTGAGGCCTCAGAGGCGCTTCGAAGGCGACTCCCGCAGATGGATCGCCATGCCCCACACCTTATCGACGCCGAGGTCGGAAACGTGCTGCGTCGCCACGAACGCAACGGCTACATATCTTCCAGGGAGGCACACGCGTCGCTTGATGCTTGTGGGGCCTACATCGACTTCCGCTACCCGCACACCGGGCCGCTGCGCGATTATGCGTGGACCCTGAGGTTCAACATCAGTTTCTACGATGCGCTCTACGTGGCTCTCGCCGTATGGCTTGACGCACCCCTGATAACCGCAGACGCCAGGCTGGCGAGAACTCCCGGTCTAAGATGCGCGCTCGAAGTCGTGTGACCGAAGACCGTGCTTCCGCCACGTCGCCGTCTTCGTCCAATTCCTTGTAGCGCGTAGGCGACGTCCCCCTCTCACGCAAACTAAAGGCTCGAAGCTGCGTTGCCGACACGTAGGCGGTGGAGCGGGTTCCGACACTAATCCGGGTGATGTCGCGCAGGCGTCGCTCTGGTGATGCCGACGAAAGCGGCTTCACCTTGATAGAAACCCTAATCGCCGTGGCGATCCTCGCCCTTTTGTTCCCGATGTTCCTGTCTGCGGCAACGAGCGGCACCCAGGCCGGCAACCAGGGCCGTGTACGCCAGGTCGCATCCGTGCTGGCGGACACTGCAGTCGACTACACGAGGGCGATCGACCCGACTCAGCTGCTAAACGGCAGATCCGCGGGCAGCGCCACATCGACCCCGCACGGGGTAAGTCTCGTCAACACCGACCAATACGACCAGACGACAGGAACGCCGGCAGTACCCCTGTCGTCGAACTCGGTCATAGACAACTACCACTTCACGACTCAGACCTTCATGGGTATCTGTTACCTACAGCAGGGACAGGCTTCGAGCGCGTGCAACACCACCTCGTCAGGTGCGCCGATGGTGCGCGTCGTCGTCGCTGTTTCGTGGCCGGCGACGGGTGTCTGCCCGGCTAACTCGTGCGACTATGTGACCTCCAGCCTGATAAGCACTGGAACTGACCCTCAGTTCGCGGAAGTGATTCCGAGCGGGTCGTCGTCATCGAGCACCACTACCACCACTTCCCCACCGCCTCCGTGCCCGAATGGTTCGACGTCACTCGCGGACACTGCGGACTCCACGGACCCGATGTGCATCTACAACGGGCAAAGCTCGTCGGATTCTGGGCCCTTCACCGACAGCAGCCCCAGCTCGAGTTCCGTGAAGTTCTCGGGAGATTCCGGCTCTTACGGCGCCGAGCTCAACAGCTCGCCGGGACCGTCCAGTTCCAGCTTCACTATCGCAGTCTGGTTCGAGACGTCGGAGTCGGGAGGGGCCCTGATGGGCTTCGCCAACACCGCGAGCGGGAGCGGCGGCAACGACTGGGACAAGATGCTCTGGGTCGACAACGCCGGACACGTCGTCTTCGGCGCCTACAACGGCAGCACCGTCGAGCTCAAAAGTCCCGGCACCTACAACGGCGGCGACTGGCACCTGGCGGTCGCGTCGATCAGCACCACTGCCGGCATGACTCTTTACGTCGACGGTTCGCAGGTGGCGTCGAACTCGTCTGTCAAGTCATCCCAGGCCTACACCGGGTACTGGAACGTAGGCTGGGACAACGTTTCGGGCTGGCCGGATAACCCTGACCAGAACTTCCTCCAAGGCTCGCTGTCCGACGCGGCGGTATTCCCGAGCGCCCTGTCGTCGTCGCAAGTGTCCGCCCTAGCAAACGCCGGGTCGCAGGCGACCTGGTCGTCGACGGTTACCGCCGACGGTGCGAGCAAGGCATGGCCTCTATGAGCGGGCGCGACCGCCTGAAAGAACGAGGCGACGAGGGCTTCACCCTCATCGAACTGCTTGTCACGATGGTGATCATGTCACTCGTCGCGGTGATGGTGCTCGTGTCGATCATCAACGTGATGACCCAGCAGAACCAGGCCGCGTCGCTCGACAGCACCTCTTCGCAAGTCGGCTTGGCGTTCATCGCACTCGACAAGGAGATCCGCTACGCCGCCAGCATCGACTGCCCCTACGGGTGGACCGCTGCGGCGGGCGACCCATGCTCGACGGCGCCGACGGACGCGTCCGCGGTACCGAGCGGCGACTACGCGCTCACGTTCTACTCCGCTTGGACGATCGCCACTCTCGGCCACCCTCAGTGCACCGAACTTCTCTATGACACCACGAAAGGTCAGCTGGAGCAGCGAACATGGGACGCTGGCGGCAGCGTCTCAGCCGCCACGCCGTGGTCGATAATCGGGTCAGGGCTGTCGAGCGCGCCGAGCCAGCCTGTGTTCAGCGTACCGAACGCGACCTCAGGGTCCTTGATCCGCCAGCAGGTGCTGGTCTCGCTCGACTCGGGATCCACTGCGACAGTCCCGGCCGTGTCGTCGGTTGCGACTGTGACCTTCACCGCCGTCAACTCCACGACTGCTAACCCGCCCACGACCAGCGCGTGCCCGCTCTCATGAGCAACAACCGAGACCCAAACAGGGCTAAACGGCGCCCAACGGTCCATGAGCACCCGCGCCGAGGTCCGCTTCTCGCGCGGCTGGGGGAAGCCCGCAATTTCGGTCGTGGCACCGACGAGCGGGGGTCGCTCGTAATAGCTCTCAGTTTGCTGCTGATCGCGTCGATAGTTCTGGCGTCGGTCGCGAACCAGGCGTTCTTCAGTCTCGGCCAGGCGACACAGTCCAACCAGCGAAACGACGCGCTACAGGGCGCCCTCGCAGGAGTACAGGCGGCGGTCGCGGATATTCGCGCGGCGGTGACGGGCAGCGGTTCGAGCGTCGTCGGCGACGTGGCCGACCTGCCGTGCAGTGCCATTGACGGTACGGTGTCGTCGAGCACGTCGAGCAACACGACGATCTCCTACAAAGCGCAGGTGACCTACCTGCTCCAGACAAGCTCCGGAATATCCCCCGCGGCGACCTGCGTCCAAGGCCAGGGGCCTCAACCTTCCTCAGCGAACGTTGCATTCAGCGTCCACCAGGCGCAGATCACCTCTGTAGGCGGCGACAACCTGTCGAGCTCGGCGGTGATCAGCCGAACAGAGAACTCGACCTACAACTTCTCGTCGCCCACCAACGCCAACATCCCCGGCGGACTTATCTACACTTACCCCGACAGCGCAGGCCAGACCTTCTGCGCCGAGGTAGGCCCCGCGTATTCGACCGGCTTCGAGCTGGTGATGTCGTCGAGTTGCAACGCGTCGAACCCGAGCCCGTCTCTCGTGTTCTCCTACCAGCAGGACTACACACTCCAGACCCTCATAGCCGGGCAGGCGTATTGCATAGTCGACCAGGGGCAGAACGGCTCGACGACAGTGACGAACCCCACCGACACCACCGTGTACGTCGCTCCGTGCCTCTCGCCGGCACCGCTGTCGCAGCAGTGGGGCGTCAACGACGCCGACTCCATCGAGGGCGTCAACTCCTCCGGTGGGCCGAACGGCTGGTGCCTCGACAACTCGATCTCCTCTAGCAGTCCCGCCGGCTACAATCCCGCAGGATCCGGCACATACATCGGGACGAACTGCGGCGGAGGCGGCTACGCAACCGACCAGACGTGGACTATGCAAGCGACGGTCGGCGCCGGCGGCTCCAACCCGGTTCCCGGGACTATCGGCCCGACGGACCAGCTGATCAACTACGCCGAGTTCGGCCGCTGCATAGACGTCACCAACCAGGACGTAAACTTTGGCGCCCTCATCGACTACACGTGCAAGCAGTTCCCGAACACCTCGATCTACCCGATCTGGAACCAAAGGTGGTGCACCGTCCCGCTCGGCTCCTACGGGGAGCCGGCAAACGCCGTGCTTCTCTATACCCCCCAGTACACGAGCGCTGGCTGCCCGAGCAATCCTCTCTCCCCACAGAGCGGCGTCACCCCGTACTGCCTGACGACGGCCACCGACGCGGCGAACAACCCGGCCGACACGCCGGGCGGTGGCTACCCGATCACCTACCCGTCTGCCGGGGCGACGGCGGTCACGGTGCAGAACTGCTCGACGCTCATATCCAATCTCTCGAGTCAAGGCGCGTCAGCCCTGTCAGGCGCGTCGACGCAGATCTGGATCAACTCCGGAACGACGGGCGGCAGCGTCGACAACTACACCTACCAGGACTACCGCGGGTACTGCTTGCAGGCGAACAGCGCTTACGGAGTCGTCTACCCGTCCGGGTACACCGGCGCGAGCTTCACGATGCTCCAAGTCGCCCCGTGCACTGGCAGCCTCACGCAGAAATGGAACGCTCCGCCAAACTACGGAGCCTCCAACATCGCGAACACTTACGAAGGCTGACGCGCCGAGCCGCGAGCCGGTCGGTGTCACCCCCCGACCCGGACCGAGGATTCAGCCTTCGCCAGGCCCTTCGTCGGCGAGCACCGCATCCCAAGTCGCCTGCAGGCGCCGGGCTGCGAGAGCCTCGTCGACTCGACCGACCGGGGTCGAACGCGGGGCGTGCCTCGCCTCTCCGGCCTCCTCCCTGGCGATGTTGATCAGCGCCTCCGCGAGCGCCTCTAGCGTTTCGACGCTCTCCGTCTCGGTCGGCTCGATCATGAGCGCCTCCTCCACGATCAGCGGGAAATAAACGGTCGGAGCGTGAAATCCCTCTTCGAGCATCCGCTTCGCCACGTCGAGCGCCTTGAGGCCGGTCCGCTTCTTGAGGGTCGAGGTCGACGCCACGAACTCGTGCATCGCAGGCCGGTCGAAAGGTATGTCGTAGACACCGCGAAGACGGGCGCGAAGCCAGTTCGAGTTGAGGACAGCCCCCTCGGCGACACGGCGAAGCCCGTCCCCTCCGTTGGCGAGAATGTACGACCACGCACGCGCCAGCGCAAGCGCGTTCCCGTACCAGCTGTGCACTCGGCCTATTGAATGTGCCGGCTCGACCCATGTGAAGGTTCCGTCGTCGCCTCGCTGCGCAAGCGGGCCCGGCAGGAAATCCTCCAATCTCGCCGATACTGCGACAGGGCCGGCGCCCGGCCCTCCCCCGCCGTGTGGGACGGCGAAAGTCTTGTGGAGGTTCATGTGCACAATGTCGAAGCCCATGTCGCCGGGGCGGGTGACACCGAGGATGGCGTTGAGGTTCGCTCCGTCGTAATAGAGAAGCGCCCCGATGTCGTGCGCCGCGGCAGCGATCTCGGCGATGTCCTCTTCGAAGAGTCCCAAAGTGTTCGGGTTGGTGAGCATGATCCCTGCCACGTCACCGTCAAGACGATTCCGAAGGGCTGTCATATCTACGAGTCCCCGATCATCGCTCGCTACGGTGACGGTCTCGTAGCCTCCGAGCGTGACAGACGCCGGGTTAGTGCCGTGAGCCGAGTCGGGGATGATCACCTTCGTCCTCGTCTCTGCGTGCGAGTCGTGCCAGGCTCTCATCAGCAGAAGTCCGGTCAGCTCTCCTGCGGCTCCCGCCGGAGGCGCGAGGGTCGCGGCTTTCATGCCGGTCACCTCGCAGAGGGCATTAGATAGGCTCCAAAGCAGCTCAAGCCAGCCCTGGCAATGGCTCGCCGGCGTAGCAGGATGGACATTCGCGAGCCCCGGAAGCGATGCTGCGTCGTCGCAGAGCTTCGGGTTGTACTTCATGGTGCACGACCCGAGCGGGTAGGCGCCGAGGTCGACGGAGTACTGGCGGTGGGTGAGTCTCGTCACGTGAGCCACAAGATCCCTCTCGGGTACTTCGACAAGCTCGACCGGTTCGCTCCTGAGAAGGCCTGGAGCTACAAGCTCAGACGCTTCCCATTCCGGTACCCCTGTCGAGCGGAATGACCACGCCTTCCGCCCGGGGCTGGAGTACTCGAATATCGTCGCTTCGCTGTCCCTACCCATAACCGGTGCGCTCGTCGCCTTCCCGGCGGGCGCTGGCACCCTTTTGTTGTGCTTCGATGTCATCTGATCACCTTGCCTACACATTCGACATAGCGGTCGATCTGCTCCTTGGTTCGTCGCTCGGTGACGCTGACGAGCAGCGCCTCGCCGTCGAGGGTCGCCACTCCCCTCTCCACGCCTACCGCGACGCCCGCAAGGAAACCCTCCTCGGCCATCCTCTCGATGACCGTCGCCGCGTCGACCGGCAACTTCAACGCGAACTCCCGCAAAGTCGCTCCTGCCACGAACTCCTCGACGCCCGGCAGAGCGAGGAGTGCTTCGCGGGTGTAGCGGGCCCCCCGGGCGCAGCGAAGCGCCAGTTCCGCCAGGCCGCTCGTGCCGAGCCAGGACAGCTGGATCATCGCAGCTACAGCTATGAGCGTCTGGTTTGTGCAAACATTCGACGACGCCTTCTCGCGACGTATGTCCTGCTCACGCGCGCGGAGGGTCGTGACATAAGCGTTGCGTCCGGCCACGTCGCGTGTTCGCCCGACGAGACGGCCCGGTAGGCGGCGGACGAGGTCGCCGCGGCAGGCGAAAAGCCCGAGGTACGGACCGCCGAACGACATAGGGGTTCCGAGAGGCTGTCCTTCCCCGACAGCTATGTCCGCCCCCATCTCCCCCGGCGTGCGCAAAAGGCCGGCCGACACCGGGTCGAACGCGACGACAAGCGCTGCCGAGTGGCGGTCGGCGGCCGTACGTGCAGCCGAGACGTCCTCCACGACGCCGAAAAAGTTCGGGTTCGCCACGACGACCGCCGCTGGCTCCCCTGGCGGCGCCGCGTCCCAGTCGGTGTGGCCGTCGCGTGTCGGTATCTCGACAATGTCGTGGCCCGAACCGGCGGAGAACGTCTTGATCACCGCCCGCCAGTTCGGGTGCAACGCGCCGCTCACCCACATGATCGAGCGACCCTTCGGGCTGGCCGCCATGTTGAGGGCCTCCACGGTCGCCGACGCCCCGTCGTAGAGGGAGGCGTTGGCTATCTCGAGGCCGGCAAGGCGCGACACGAACGTCTGGTACTCGAAGAGCGCCTGGAGTACCCCCTGCGAAACCTCCGGCTGGTAAGGGGTGTAGGCAGTAACGAACTCGGAGCGCGAGCCGAGACGTCGTGTCGCTGCTGGCACCTCGTGGTCATAGGCGCCTGCGCCGGCGAAACAGACAAGCTCCGGCCCGCAGCGGTTCGCGGCGGCGAGATGCTCCATCTCGAATGCCACATCCGCTTCGGAGCGGCCCGGCTCGAGGGCGAGACCGCGCGCGAGGCGAAGCGCCTCGGGGACGACAGCGAAAAGCTCGTCTAGTGACGCTAGGCCGAGATCGGCGAGCATCCGCTCGATATCGGCGTCGCTGTGAGGGACGAAATGACCCAACTGAGGTGAACCCTTCCTGTCTGAGCTTGTGTCAGTGTTTCTTCGCGACGAACGGCAGCGCGCACACCGTAGCGGCTACACGACGGCCTCGTGCCTCTACCTGCACCGCTGCCCCGACTTCGCAGGAGGGCTCCATGAGGGCAAGCCCTATACCGCGTTCGACGACGGGCGAGAAGTTCCCGCTCGTCACTTCACCGACAACCTTTCCCTCGAAGACCACAGAGGCTCCGGCGCGGGGCGGCTGGCGCCCGTCGGCGATCACACCGGCGAGAACACGCGAGATGCCGGCCCGACGCTCGCGTTCCAACGCCGCGCGACCGGGAAACCCTGCCGCCTTGTCCCACGCGATCACCCAGGCAAGACCAGCCTGAAGTGGAGTGATACCCGGCCCGAGCTCATGGCCGTGAAGTGGGAGCGCAGCCTCCAAGCGCAGCGTATCTCGCGCTCCGAGCCCGGCCGGACGGAATCCGGCGACGCGAACGGACTCCCAGAAATCTGCGGCTGCGCTGGCAGGGATCGAGCATTCGACCCCGTCCTCGCCGGTATAGCCGGTTCCTGCGGCCAGGCAGTGCACGCCGCGCCACGCAAAAGGGGCCACGCGGAACCGTCCGACGCTCGCAGCCTCGGGCGATACCGTCGCTAGTTTAAGGCGGGCTGACGGACCGGCTAACGCGATGACCGCCCGCTCGGAGGTGACGTCTGTCCCGCCGACTGCCCGGCGCACCCGGGCGGTGTTCGACGCGTTGGGCATCACGTCGAATCGCTCCTCGTCAACCCACCAGACGATGATGTCGTCCAAGACGCTGCCGTCAGCGTCGTCCAGCAGGTGAGTGTACTGCGCCCGGCCGGGGGAGATCTTGTCGAGATCGTTCGTGAACGCGGCCTGCAAGACCGCTTTGGCGTCAGGGCCTTCCACTCGGACCGTCCCGAGGTGGCTGACGTCGAAGACAGCCGCGTCGCTCCGGCACGCCATGTGTTCTGCAAGAGTTCCCCCCGGGTACGCAAGCGGCATCTCCCAACCACCGAAGGGGACCATCTTCGCCTGCAAAGCGCGGTGCGCTCCGTCGAGCGGAGACCGGCGCAGCGATTCGATGGGCGAACTCACCGCCCTGATCCTAGACGTCGACGCCGGGTACTGCTACCCCCTCCCGGCTCAGACGGCGGCCGCACCCCGGACGCTTCCGTCGCCCGGCAAGCTTGGCGAGCTTGGCCCCGCCGAGCGCGCCGTGCGATCGGTCAACCCGGTCACCGCTGCCTCGAGCTCGCTAACGACACCGCCGAGGGGGACGATGTTGAGGACGGTTTGGCCTCCCTTGAGAAGGTCGACGATCTCTTGGCCGCTCCACGCGAGGACGGAGGTAGCGCCGTCGATGACGAGGTTCGCGCTTCCCACGTCACCTCCAGCGCCTCGCAGGCACTCGATCGCCTTGCGCGTCGAATGCAGCGACACTCCTGCGTCGACTAGGCGCTTGATCACTTTGAGTTGGAGCAGGTCGGAGTAGGAGTACAACCTTTGGGATCCGCTCCCCCGCGCCCGGCTCACCGACGGCTCCAAGAGGCCGGTGCGCGCCCAGTAGTCGAGCTGGCGGTACGTGATTCCGACCAGCGAGCAGACCTGCGGACCTCTGTATCCCAGACGGGTCTCCCCCGCTCTAGCCCCGACATCTACCGACCGCATTGACCGCACCTCCATAGGATACGAGAAAGTCACATCAGTGTTGTCCCTATCGCAAAGTGTGGCCGAAGGCGACGGTCGCCGCAAATGTGGCACGCGAACGCACGTGTCGCTCAGCCGAAGTCCTCGGGGCGGATTCCCTCGATGAAACTGCGAAACTCCGACACCAGATCCGCGTCGCCGGTGCCTTCGTCCGCGGTGGAGAGAACCACGCCCTCCGCGTCTATCAGGTCCTCCTCCGCGAAGATCGGACAGTTGGCCCGAACTGCGATGGCCACTGCGTCCGAGGGTCGGGCTGATACCTGGCGGCGCCCCGAAGTTGTGACCAGATGCAACTCGGCGTAGAACGTGCGCTCACGAAGCGCCGTGACGACGACGTAGTCGAGCGTCGCTCCCAAAGCCTCCATCAAGTCGACGATGAGGTCATGAGTCATCGGGCGAGGAGTCGAGATCGACTGCTGGGCGAAAGCTATCGCCTGAGCTTCGGCGGGGCCGATGTAGATGACCAACGTCCGCTTCGACCCCGCCTTCTCCTGAAGCAGGAGGATCGGATTGTTGCTAGGGATTTCGACCCTCAACGCGTCGAGCTTCATTTCGACCATACGACCAAGGTTAGTTCCCCGGCAGAGTTCAGCGAATGGAGGTGATCGCCTTTTGAACGAACGCAGCTCGAAGTTCTGCGCCCGCCGCCGCCAACTCGCCTAGCGCTTCGTCGGCTTCGCTCCGGCCCTTCGGGTTGCGCTGACGAAGGAGCGGGACCACTAATTGCGAGAAGATCTCGACTTCCCGGTCGGCTGCCGTGCGCCATCCCCGCAGGTGACGCGGCTCGACGCCGAAGGCAGCGAAGCGGTTGGCCGCGCGACAAATTTCGAGACAGCAGCGATCGTAATAGGGCGTCCCGCCCACCTGCCCGAGCGGGCCTACCAGCCCGAACTGCGTAAGATCCGCGATCAACTTGGGACTGCAACCCGCTGCGGCGGCAAGCTCCGCGGCGGTGTAGGAGTCCTGCTGCTCGTCGTCCGCTCCGGCCAGGGCTGGGGCGGGCGGCGCTCCCCCCACATCAGGTTTTCGCGAGTCACCGCGGACAAGGCCAGCGAAGATTGCGGGCCGCACGGCCTCCGACCTCCCAGATGCGGGCAAGGACGCGGCTCGCTCGCCGTCAGGGTCAGCGCTAGCAGCAGTCCCGTCGGAGGAACTGTCGCCGATTGGGTTGCCGCCAACGCGGCTCTCGCCAACGGCGCTCTGAGCAACGGCGCTCAGAGCAACGGCACTCTCGGCGGGTTCGCCGGCATGGTCGCTAGCGGGGTCGCCGGCATGATCGTCGGACTCGCCGACACCGATGAGCGGCGAGTCGTCGTCGGAAAGCGAACCAGACGAGTCGAGTCGACCTTTGATGACCTTCAACGGGAGAAAATGCTCCCTCTGCTGGCGGAGGATCCACCTCAAACGCTCGACGTCGCCATCGTAGAACTTGCGGTACCCCGAAGGCGTACGCTCAGGGTCGACGAGTCCCTGGCTTTCCAGAAACCGGATTTTCGAGATCGTGACGTCGGGAAACTCCTGGCGCAACAACGAAAGTACTTCCCCTATCGAAAGATGCGATCGGCTGTTCACGCTCGTCACCCTTCTGCCGCTTCGTGGAGAAAGACGAGCCGGAACTTCCCGACCTGCAGCTCGTCGCCTGAGTGCAGTGCCGCCGTGTCGATGCGTTCCCTGTTGACGTAAGTACCGTTGAGCGAGCTCACGTCGGAGACGACGAAGCTGTCACGTTCGCGTCTGATCTCGGCGTGCTGTCGTGAGACGGTCACGTCGTCAAGAAAGATCGTGCTCGAAGGGCTGCGCCCCACAGTCGTAACCCCCTCCTCGAGCCAGAACCGTGATCCTGCGTTTGGACCCCGCTTCACCACAAGGATGCCCGAAGCGGCCTGCTCGTCGTCGACGAGGACCTTGACCTCCTCGTCGGCCACCTCTCCCGCTGCCTCGACGGGCGTGAAGGTCATAGTCGTCGGATCGTCCGACGCTGGCGGCCTTTCGAGCACATGACCGCACGACGAGCAGAAGTTCGAACGCTCCGGATTGCGGTGACCGCAGTGATTGCAAAAGACCAAGCTCAACCTAGGACCGACTAACCTTCGATAAGACTGCGGTATCCGTCGGCGTCGAGCAGCGAAGCTATGCCCGGGTCCCCGTCAGGTGTTATAACGCAAAGCCAGCCCTCGCCGTAGGGATCCTCGTTGAGCCGCTGAGGCGAGTCCGCTAGATCCGAGTTGACCAGGGTGACCGTACCGTCGAGCGGCGCGTAAATGTCGGAAACGGATTTCGTCGATTCGACCTCGGCGATCGACTCGCCGGCGCTGACATGGGTTCCGGGGCTCGGCAGCTGGACGAAGACGACGTCACCGAGGGAGTCCTGGGCGTAGTCCGTTATACCGATACGCACGCCGTCGGAGTCAGCTCGTGCCCATTCGTGATCCGATGTGTAGCGCAGGTTCTCCGGCACGTTCATGAACCCTAAAGATACTGTAAAGGCGAAGGTCCCTGCCGCGCCGATGCGGGATGGAGTGATCAGGACCTCGCTATAGCGCGGATCCGGCGTGCGTAATCCTGTGCTCTCGCCGATGCCTCGTCGTCGTTAGAGGCCTCCGCCCAAACGTGGGTGAGCGGCTCGTCCGGGTCGGGAAGAACCAGCGCCCAGCCGTCGTCGTAGAGCGCCTTGACTCCGTCGACGAGGACCACCTGGCGATCCTTCTCCCATTCCATGACCGTCCGCATGACGATTCCCTTCCGTTCCCAGGGAGTGACGACGGATTCGTGCGCCATGCGAGCGACGGGAAGCGACGCCACCACCTTCGACAGCTTCGTCTCCGCGCCGGCCAGCAGCCCGAGGGTCTCGACGAGCGCCGCGAGCGAATCGTAGGCCGGCAGGAACCCCGGGAAGATGTACCCGCCCTCCTGGTTCGCAGCGAAGCGCACCCGAGGACTCGATGCTGTCTCCATCAAAGACGGCGTCGACAGCTTCGTCCAGACGAGCTCGGCGTCGACGCTTTGACAGATCGCCTCGGCGTGACGGCTCACCGAAACGGGCAGTGCCACCGTCGTCGGATTTCGCCCACGACGGACGTCGTCGCGCACTACGAGGACCAGGAGTGACATCAGCGCCTCGTCGTCGCTCAGCACGTGACCGGCGTCGTCGACGAAGGTGATCAGCTCGCCGTCGGGGTCGATGACGGCGCCTAGATGGGCTCCCGATGCGCGGACGAGCTCCGAGACGCGCGCCGCGTGATCCCAACGGTCGAAACTGAGCGACTGGCGTGTAGAAGCGTAAGGGTTGACGGAAAGGACGTCGGCGTTGAGCTTGGACAGCACGTTCGGCATAACGAAGCTCGCCGCACCGAACGCGTAGTCGAGGACGACCTTGAAGCGTGCAGAGCGGAGCTTCTCGACATCCACGCTGTCCATGAGGCGCGCCGTGTAGAACTCGGCGGTGCGGTTCGGGAAGCGCAGCTCGCCGATCTCTCCCGCGAGGGAGCGCCTGTAATCCTCCCGGTAGAAGAGCCTTTCGACCTTCTTCTGCGTCGCCTCGGAGATGTCGATGCCGCTGGCGTCGAAGAAACGGATCACGACCGATTGCGGGTCGTCACGCATGAGCCTCACCGACACCCCCGCCGCGGCCTGCTCGCTTCGCACCGCGAAACGGGTTATCGGCACGGTTGCCACCTCGAGGTCGGCGACGTCGATCCCAGAAGCGTTCAGGCCTACCATCACAGCGCGCTTGAGCACCCGGGCCGCCCTGCTCGTATCGCGGGACGCGACGACCGTCGCACCCTTCTTCATCGTCGTTCCGAACGCCATTGCGAGGCGCACAGCAAGCTCTGGAGAGACGTCCACGTTCGCGAGACCCTCGACGCCGCGCCGGCCGAAAATGTGGCGGGCTCCCCTCGACTCCCACACGATCGACGAGTTGACGAGAGCGCCGTGCTCGACTGTCTTGAACGGGTACACCTTGACGCCGGGGTTGATGACTGCGTGCTCCCCGATGAAACACTCGTCGCCGATCACCACACCCTCTTCGAGGCGTGCGCCGCGCCGCAGGTCGCTCGAGCGCCCCACCACGGCGCCGCGAAGTCGGACGCCCTGGCCGAGGTATACGTTGTCGTGGACAACGGAGCGCTCCACGACACTGTCGGCGCCGACCCGGACGTTCGAGCCCAGAACGCTGTACTCGCCGAGGCGTGCCCCTGCCTCGACTCGGCAGTTGGTGCCGAGGACGGCGGGCCCTGAGACTCTCGCCGCCGGGTCTATCTCCGAGCCCTCACCAAGCCAAACCCCGTCTCGAACCTTGAAGCCGGCTACGGATATGTCGACCTGGCCGTCGAGAACATCCTGGTGTGCTTTGACGTAGGCCTCCAGCGTGCCGACGTCCTCCCAGTAGCCTTCGACCACGCAGCCGACGAGGGTCTTTCCGTTGTCGAGCAGCCTCGGGAACACGTCGGCGGAGAAGTCGACAGGCGTGCCCGCGTCGATGAAGTCGAACACCGACGGTTCGAGTACGTATATACCGGTGTTGATCGTGTCGGAGAAAACCTGACCCCACGTCGGCTTCTCCAGGAACCGCTCGACGGTCCCGTCGGCGTCGGCGATGACAATGCCGAACTCGAGAGGGTTGGGCATTGATTTGAGTGCGATCGTCGCGACGGCCGTCTTTTTCCTGTGGAACTCGACGAGCGAGCCGAGGTCGATGTCAGTAACGACGTCTCCGGATATGACCAGGAACGCTTCGTCGAGCTCGTCCATAGCGTTGCGTACCGATCCGGCCGTGCCGAGCGGGGACTCCTCCGTCGCGTACACCATCCGCACTCCGAACTCGGTGCCGTTGCCGAAGTAGGTGCGGATGGCGTTCGCCTGGAAGGCGACGGTGACGACGATCTCGTCGATTCCGTGACGCTTGAGCAGTTCGACGATGTGCTCCATCATCGGACGGTTCGCGATCGGCAGCATCGGTTTGGGCTGGTTTGAGGTGAGTGGACGTAGCCGTGTTCCCTCCCCGCCCGCCATGATCACCGCCTTCACGTAGTCTCCCCGCTCGTGGCGCGACGCGCCGCACGATCGCGTCGACCGACGCTGAGCTCGTAAAGCGCGGGTCGGAAGTAGGTGACCACCGCATACCAGCCGACAACCATTGCCGGCACGACGAACACCCAGGCGAGGGTCTCGGCGAGGGACCTCCAGTCGTCGTTGGCATGGCCGGCGAGGAACAGGGGGAACGCGCACATCGTGGCGAACGTCGCCGCCTTGCCGGCCCTGCTCACATCCATGCGCCTTGCGCCGAGAGCGGCGAGCACCAAGAAAGCGCTGGATACGACAACTTCACGACCCACGACGACGAGTCCCACCCAGAGCGGCACGGCTCCGAGCGCAATCGTCGAAACGCCCGCGGCGGTCAGAAGGACCCGGTCGGCGAGCGGGTCGAGGATCTTGCCAAGGGTCGAAACCTGCTGGAAGCGTCGGGCGACGAAACCGTCCACGCCGTCGGTTACGCCGAGGCCGCCGAGCAGGAGACCGGCCGGGTACCAACCGGTGTGGCCGGGGCGCAGCATGAGCCACAGGAACAGGCCGACGCTCGCTAGGCGAAGCGTCGTGATCACGTTGGGCACGGTAAACACAGCGCTGAGAGCGCCGTCAGGCTCCGGGACTGCTTCGGGGATCATCGACTTGAGGGAAGCGTCCACGAAAGGTTCCCCCTTTGATCGGTCTCGCGTACTGCTACCGTGATCGGCGGCCCGCCGCCGGTCGGCGTTTCGACGCAGTAGAAGACGAGGCCGGCTCGGACCGGTTCGTTAGCCGGACACGTCACCGACGGTGCCGAGACGACGTTTCGCTCGGCTTGGATGGCGAGTGCGATCTGCGACGCAACATCGGGCCCCGCTAACGAACTCGGAGGCTGGTGATAAAGATCGCCGGCACCGAAGGCGGTCGCAATCGCCAGAAGGGCTGCGAGCGCCATAACCCCCGGCAAGAAGTAACCCCGTTTGGACTTGCCTCGTGGCCTGCTCGAAGCCTGCTCTTCAGATGCGTCGCTTGCAGGGGACGAAACGGACCCCGAGGCAGGGCCGGTGTCGCTCACCTGCTCCGCAGGGTTCCAGGCACGCGTTCACCATCGGGGCAAAGTATTCCGATACCAAGCTCGGTCGCGGCCTCTTCAGCCCCTGTGTAGACCCGCAAACCGTACGTGTAGGCCACGCAGAACCCGTCGATGGCCGCCTCGCCAAGGAGATGATCGAGCGCCGCCGCGAAGCGCCGGACGTCCGCCGGACGGAGGCGGGTCTTGGCCTCGACGAGGACGCCGACGTCTGCTCCATCGGCGTCCGTCGCCCGGACGAACACGTCGATCTCGCCGTTAACCTCCAAAGGTTGGGGCCGGCCGTGCAGCGTCCAACCTTTACGCTCCAGGACCGTCGTCACTACAGACGAAGCGTCCTCCTCGACCGTTCCGCCTACAACGGCTGACAGGCGGCCCACCTCTGTGCGCAGCGACTGAAAGCCGCGCTCGAGCCGCTCCTGGCCCCGTTCCAGCGCCTCCTGGCCCCGCTCCAGCGACTCAGCGCGACCCAACAGCGCCTCCTGACCCCGCTCCAGCGACTCAGCGCGACCCAACAGCGCCTCCTGACCCCGCTCCAGCGACTCAGCGCGACCCAACAGCGCCTCC
>JAKBBS010000003.1:0-21649 GCA_021808425.1 Actinomycetes bacterium | reverse complement strand
CCCCGCTCCAGCGACTCAGCGCGACCCAACAGCGCCTCCTGACCCCGCTCCAGCGACTCAGCGCGACCCAACAGCGCCTCCTGACCCCGCTCCAGCGACTCAGCGCGACCCAACAGCGCCTCCGCCACCAGCCTGAGTTCACGGATGTCCCGACTGTTCTCCGCAACTAGCTGGGGAAGCTGGAGAACTTCTTCGGTGAGCAACAAGACCCGCAGTTGCGCGCGCAATCCAGGGTCGGCCTCGATCTGACGGATCATGTCGAGCGTGTCCACTACTACGATCCTATCGGCGCAGACGCCCGGCGTTGACTTGCGTGCGTATGCGATGCGTCGGGCGGGCGGGACTTGAACCCGCGACCCCCAGACCCCCAGTCTGGTGCGCTACCAAACTGCGCCACCGCCCGAAAATTACACGGAGATCCTACCCGACGATACGGCCCGCGAGTCAAACGTGCTTCGGGAGCCATTCCGCGAACCAGTAGATCCGATAGATCAAGTAGCCGGCGAGACCTACGAGCAAGACCTTGAAATGCCACGGGACCTTGCGTGGTCCCGTCTCGAGGACCGTTCCGCATGTCGGGCACGCTCCGTTCTCGGCGAGGTTCTTCGCGTTCCAGAAGTGGCTGCAGTCCTCACACCACGGCATGGGCGGGCCTTTCAGAGAGCGACGTCACCGCTGTGACGGTTCCCGCTCTCCTCATACCCTCCTCACCGCCAGGATCGCCACGTCGTCGCCGAGGGGGCCCGATGCGAAGTCGCGGGCGGCTTCGAGAAGGTCCTTGCAGAGGATCGAGGCGTCCTGGCCGGGATCTCGTCGTAGAGCGGCGGCGATCCGGTCCTCCCCGAAAATCTGACCTCCCGACCGGGCTTCGGCGAGGCCGTCCGTGTACATGAGAATAACGTCGCCGACAAGGAGGGGGCGCTCCCTCGAAAAGTACGTTCCAGCCGGATCCAAGGTCAAAAGGGGGCCGGTCGCCCTGAGGGCGTGTATCTCCGAGTCCTGCCACAACCAGGTGGCCGGATGACCCGCCGACGCGTGGCGTAGCGTTCCGGCTACAGGGTCCAGGACCACCACGCAGACGGAGACGAGATCCTCCGGGCGGCTCCCAACAGAAAGTGCCCGGTTGAGCTCCTCCAACGCTTGCGCAGGGTCACGGAACTGGCGGATAAAGGTTCGAAGCAGGTATTTGACCTGAAACGCTGTGATCGACGGGTCGATACCGTGACCCGCGACGTCGCCGATAACGATCGCGAGGCGTCCTCCCGTAGTCGAGAACACGTCGTAGAAGTCACCCGCCATCATCCCGCTGCCGGGCTCGTAGACCCGCCCGAGCTCGAATCCCTCGACCTGAGGGAGGGTTTCGGGGGCCAGCCGGTCGGCCCAACGCCTCGGCGCGAGCTGGTCCTGCGCGAGTACCTCCTCCGCACGGCGTTCGAGCATGGCGCGCACTTCGGCTGTTCGGGCTTCAGCCAGAAAACGGGGCGCGAAGCGGACAGTCATCAGCACCGGAATGGCCACAGCGGCAAGCGGGATCGAAAACCACGCCGACTTCGACTCGGCCCCGATCCCGAGGGCAACGGCGAGAATCGCGTAGAGCAGCGTCGCGTGAAGGTCCTTGTCGAACGCGGCGCGGGCCAGCTCGTGGGCCTCCCGGCCGTTCGAGGACGCCGAGGTTTCGACCTTGATGCGCCGAGCGGCGCGCGCAAGGCGAGCCGCCGCACGGCCCCACAGGGCGGCCGCAACGACGCAGAGTATCGCAGCTACCGCCAGCCACGGCTTGGGGGGCATACCACCTAGGCTACCTGCGCAGCGACCCCGATGCGGTTTCTGTCACCGGATTGTGCGAATCGGCGGTCCTATGAAGTCCGTCTGCGAACCCGGAACACGAGAGGTGTCGGACCGAAGTCGAAATGGTCCCGCAGGCGCCGCTCCAGGTATCGCAGGTACGGGCCGGGAATAGTCTTGGTTGCGAACAAGGTGAAAGTCGGCGGGTCGACTGTCCCCTGCGTTGCGTAGAGCACCCTGCCGCCAGGTGATGCGTGGGCGGCCTGCGCGGCCGCTATCACCTGGTTCAGTTCAGCGGTCGGCACCCTCTTGGATGACGCTTCGATCGCTTGATGGACAGCGGGCAGCAGCTTGTGCACGCCCAGCCCGGTCCTGGCGCTCAGGGTTAACACAGGCGCGTAAGCGAGGAAGGCGAGGCGGTCGGCTACCTCGGCGCGCATGTCAGCGCGGCCTGCGGCGTCCAAGACATCCCACTTGTTGAGAACCAGCACGGCGGGCCCGCCGGCAGCATCCACGCGCTCTGCAAGGCGCTGATCCTGGCGAGTGATTCCTTCCGAAGCGTCCATCACCATGACGGCGCATCTAGCCCGGTCAAGCGACTGCAGCGCCCGGACCATCGAGTAATACTCGGCGCCTTCGGCCTCTTTGCTCCTACGCCGCATGCCTGCCGTGTCGACGAGCACTATGTCGCCGTCAGGTGTCGATATCAACGTGTCGATGCTGTCCCTGGTCGTGCCGGCTAGGTCGTGAACCACCGAACGCTCGTCGCCGATCAACCGATTGAATAACGTCGACTTGCCGACGTTCGGTCTTCCGACGATCGCCACGCTCGGCGGCCCGTCGGGGCCGGGGCCAGTGTCTCCCCCGGACTCCGGCTCCTCGACCGGCGCGAACATGCTCACGAGAGCGTCGAGCAGGTCCCCGGTGCCCCGCCCGTGCAGGGCGCTGATCGGGTGCGGGTCCCCTAGGCCGATCCTGGTGAAGCCCCACACGTCGCTCTCGCGATTCGACGAGTCCACCTTGTTCGCTACGAGCAGCACCGGTCGGCCGAGTCGGCGCAGCAGGGCAGCGACTTTCGCGTCGTCGTCGGTGATGCCGACGGTCCCGTCGACGACGAACAGTACCGCATCGGAGTCCCGGATCGCCCGCTCCGCTTGGCGTGACACCTGGCGGTCCAGGCTCGATCCGCTCGTCAGCCATCCACCAGTGTCGACGATCGTGAAAGGCCGTCCCGACCATTCCGCCTGCAGGAACTTGCGGTCGCGGGTCACCCCAGGATGTTCCTCGACGATCGCCTCGCGCCTTCCCACAATACGGTTGACCAGGGTGCTCTTGCCGACATTCGGCCGTCCGACGACCGCGACGAGCGGCATCACGACGGCGTCGTCGCGAGTGCACGCCGCAGCGCAGCCCCGTCCGTGCGGATGACCTCGACAGGCCGAGAAAGGTCGGCAACCGCAACCCCATCCAGGAACATGCCGCCGGACAGACAGACGTCGGGCAGAAGATAACGCCTGCCTTGCGGTAACTCAGAAAGCACCCTTGACACGTCGGAGCCGGTGAGAAGACCGGCGACGGAGATATTGCCTCCGAAGTACTCGTTGCGCACCCCGATCACCTCGGCGTCCGGTCGGACAGCCGCCACCAGCCGTCGTATCACTTCGACAGCGTACGCCCCGGTGAGGATACTGACCGCCTCCGGCATTGTGGATGTCGGCTTGCGTAGCCCGACTGGCGTCCAATCTGCGCCATTTTCCCGGCCGCTGCCGAGACGAGGGGCTCGGTAGCCACTCGCCGGGGCGCCGTCCACTGACGCGAAGAACCCACCCGGCCGGGCGTCCTCTCCGCCGGCAGTGCCGCAGAACTGGGCCTCGAAGAGCCTCGTCATACCTACGCCGTTCTCGTGCTGGGCGACGTCGCCGTACGAAGCAAGCTCAGGCAGGGGTCGACCGGCCTGCAGGTAGTACTCGTCGGACGCGAAGACCATCGGGTGACCGACCGCCGAGACGAACAGGCTCTGCCACTCCTCCACCAGATCGACCACCGCGGCAGCTTCAGCGGAGCTGTGAGGCCTCATCGTCGACTCGACGTTCCACCTGCTCACGCCGAGCGGAACGCACGCCACGCTCGCCAGCTCCGGGTAGGAGTCCATGATTCCGGCCAACGACGCCTCTAACACCTCGCCGTCGTTGACCCCCGGGCACACCACGATCTGGCCGTGAACACGCACCTCGTTGTCGAGCAGAGCCCGAAGCCAGCGCAGGCTCGTAGCTCCACGACGGTTGCGCAGCATCGAAGCCCGAACGTCGGGGTCAGTCGCGTGGATGCTCACCCACAGCGGCGACAAGCCCTCCGAGACGACCCGCTCGAGGTCGAGTTCGCTGAAACGTGTGAGAGTCGTGAAGTTCCCGTAGAGAAACGACAGCCTGTAGTCGTCGTCTCGCACGTACAGGCTTTTCCTCATCCCTTTGGGCAGCTGGTGGATGAAACAGAAGGCGCAGTGGTTGTCGCACGTGCGCACACGATCGAACAACGCCGCATCGACTTCTATGCCAAGCGACTCGAATCCGTCGCGCTCCACCCTGGCAGACATCTCGATCCCGCCGCGGCGCACCTCGATGTCGAAAGCCTCCTGGTCGGCGATCAGCTGGTACTCGATGACGTCGCGCGGCTCGTGGCCGTCCATCGACAGGATCTGGTCTCCGGGAAGCAGCCCTGCTCTGGCGGCAGGCGACCCGGAGGCGACCGCCACCACGACAGGCAAAGACATAACCCAGACACGGTACTCTGCGATAGTGCATCGGGTAGATCGGGTCCTTCTCGCGTGGCCTCGGGGCTTCTGCGCCGGGGTCGAGATGGCGATCAAATCGCTGGCGTGGATGACGACCGTCTTCGAGCCCCCGGTCTACTGCTTTCACGAGATCGTCCACAACAACCTGGTCGTCAGCCGTTTCGAGGCGGCCGGGGTACGCTTCGTAGACGACCTCGCCGAGGTCCCCCCGGGGGCCCCGCTCATGCTCTCGGCGCACGGCTCGCCGCCCGAGCTGGTCGAAGAGGCACGCCGGCGTGGCGGGATCGTCGTCAACGCTGTCTGCCCGCTCGTGAAGAAAGTCCACCACGAGGTGAAAGTGCGTGCCTCCAAGGGGTACGGCATCGTCTACGTGGGCCACAAAGGACACCAGGAGGCCATCGGCACCGAAGCAGTGGCACCACACGCCGTCAAACGCGTCGAAAGCGTCGAGGAGCTCTCAGCGATCCCCGACACTCCGGGAGACGTCGCGTTCCTGGCGCAGACAACCCTCGCCGTCGACGAGTGGCAGACGATCTTGGAGGCCGCTAAGCAGCGCTGGCCTGACCTGTGGATGCCGGGGACATCGGACCTGTGCTTCGCGACGACGAACCGTCAGCGGGCGCTCAAAGCTATCGCCGGTCGATGCGACTGCGTGGTCGTCGTAGGCTCGCGCACCTCGTCGAACACTCTCGCCCTCGTGCGGACCGCGCAGAGCTCCGGCTGCCAGAAGGTCGTCCGCGTCGACGACCCATCCGAACTGCCCGACGACCTTTACGGGACGGTCGGGGTGATCGCCGGGGCCTCCGCACCCGAGGAGCTGGTAGAAGCCTTGGTAGCTGCCCTCGACCCGGTCGACGGCGTCGAGGAGGTCCGCGAGACCGACGAGGACGAGTACTTCCCACTCCCACGCGAGCTGCGTGAGACCCTCCGCCGTCTCGGCACCCTCACCGCCCTAGGAGCGCTCGCCCCTGACCCGACAGTTACCGTCCCTACCGACGACAGGTCCGCGTCAGCAGCGTCCGCGCTAGCAAAGCTGTCCGTGGGTTGCTAGAAGATGAAAGTTCGCTAGCGCCTACCGGCCCGCACGAGCGCCTCGTCGAAGGATTTCTGTAGGGCGACGGCGAGCGCTTCGGTGAGCTCGGAGACCGCCCGCCTCGCTACCCGCCCCGACGGCCCTGGCGGCGGGGGCTGGATCGGCTCCCCCACGACCACGACAACTTTGACGAGCTTGACGCCACGACTGCCTTTGGGCATCGCCCATTCACTTCCCCCGATACCGACGGGGACTATCGGCACGCCCGCACGCGCAGCGACGAAAGCCGCTCCTTCGAATAGCGGATGCAGACGCAGCCCGCTCTGGCGGGTACCTTCCGGGAAGACAACGACGGGCTCGCCCGAGCGGACCGCTTCCTCGCAGTGGCGCAGCGCGTCACGGTCGGCCACGCCACGATGGACGGGGAACGCCCCTAGCGAGCTGAACAACGCCCCCGACCACCGGTACTTCCAAAGGCTGTCCTTGCCCATGAACCGGATCCGCCGGTGCGTGAGACACCCTGCCAGGAGCGTGTCGATGTTCGAGCGGTGCACAGGCGCTATCACGTACGCCCCGCTCGCAGGCAGCCTGTCGGCGCCCACAACCTCCACACGCCAAAGCAGCCTCGACACCAACTCGACGAGTCCCCTGGCGAAGGCGTACCAGCCGAGCGCGAGGCGTTCCCTCACCGCTGCATTCCTCACTGCAGGCGCCCCCACTTG
Organism: Actinomycetes bacterium; assembly: GCA_021808425.1. The sequence continues at coordinate 15,318 of JAKBBS010000003.1, read as the reverse complement.
GATCTGGCGAGCTCAAGCACCTTGTCGACGACCTCGTCGCTGCTGAGCGCCGTCGTGTCGAGCACTACAGCGTCTGCAGCGGCACTGAGCGGCGACGCAGCGCGCGTCGAATCCGCGCGGTCGCGCCTAACCATGTCGGCCGCCACCTCGCTGTAGTCGCGATCGCGCATCTCCTTGCTACGCCGGTCGGCTCTCGCGTCCTCGCTCGCCGTGAGGAAGACCTTCACCTGCGCGTCGGGGAACACAACCGTTGCAATGTCCCGCCCCTCGACAACGACCCCTGATCTTCCCTGCGACCACTCCCGCTGCCTGAGCACCAGCTCGGAGCGCACCTGCGGATGGGCGGCCACGCTGCTCACGGCCCGGGTGACTTCGGGACCGCGGATCTCGATCGTGGCGTCCGCCCCGTTGACCACGACACGCTCGCCGACCTCCAGGTCCATGCGCTTCGCAATCTCTCCCACCCGCTCGGCGTCTTGGGGGTCGACACCCCTGCGGATCGCCTCGAACGCGACCGCACGATACATCGCCCCGGTGTCTAAGTAGTCGAAGCCCAACCTTGTGGCGACAGCGCGCGCAACTGTCGACTTGCCCGAACCCGCGGGGCCGTCGAGAGCTACGACGTGGGATTCGACGTGCATCTTGCAAAATCCTCCTCGAAGCCGGGGTAGCTCGTCGCGACCGACTCCCAGGCGTCAATTGTGACAGGGTCCGCCGAGCGAAGCGACGCGACCGCCATCGACATCGCCACCCGGTGGTCTCCCTCGGAGTCGACGATTCCGCCTTTCAGCGACCCGCCGGCGCTGCCTTCTACGACGAGCCCGTCCGGCTGGCCCTCCGCGCTAACCCCGAGAGTCCGCAACGCTCCTACAGTCGATTGCACCCTGTCGCTTTCCTTGTGACGCAGCTCGCTGGCGTCAGCGAAGACGGTCACACCCTCCGCGAATGCCGCAGCGACCGCGAGCACGGGTATCTCGTCGATGAGACTGGGGATCTCGGGTCCGCCGACGGTGGTGGCGACGAGCGGCCCGAAGGCTGCCCGTACGTTGCCGACGTGGCGCCGATCGTCGAAGTCGGCGACCTCCACGTTCGCACCCATCCGCTCGAGCACGGCGAGAAAGCCGGCTCGCTGCGGCCCGAGGTACACGTTCTGCACTGTCAGGTCGCTTCCGGGGGAGATGCACGCGGCGACGATCCAGAACGCCGCCTGCGACGGGTCCCCCGGAACGTCGAAGTCACACGGTGACAGCGGCCCGGGCGTGACGGTCACGGACCCATCGCCTACCCGAACCTGCCCGCCCCAAAGCGGGAGCATCTCCTCTGTGTGGACTCTCGTCGGGTGGCTCTCCCGCACGGTCGTCTCGCCCTCGGCGGAGAGACCTGCCAGAAGGATCGCTCCTTTGACCTGTGCGCTCGGCACGGGAAGCTCGTAGTCGATCCCGTGCAGATGCCCGCCCCTCACGACCAGCGGCGGGAGGGTCGCGTTGTCCCGCCCGTCCAGCCTTGCGCCCATGGCCCTGATCGGCTCGATCACACGGCCCATCGGGCGGCGGGCGATGGACCGGTCGCCTTTCAACACGGTGAGAGCGTCGAGCGCCGCCGCCCAGCCGACCATCAGGCGGATGGCAGTGCCCGAGTTTCCGACGTCGATGACGTCGTCGGGCTCTGCGAGCTTCCCACCGGTCACGGCCCACTCGCCGTCGTTTGCGCCAGGCTCGACCGTCGCTCCGAACGAGGCCACGGCCCTCCGGGTTGCTCGCACGTCCAAGCCGGCCGAAAGGCCGGTTATCCGCGACGTACCGGCTGCGAGCGCTGCGAGCAGGAGGCAGCGATGCGATATCGACTTGTCGCCCGGAACGCTGAGACGGCCGCGCAACGAGGCGCCCTGCGGGCGAAACGTGAGCGAGCTCAACTTCCGACCGGCCTTATTGAGCACTGGAATCCACGCTCCCCAAGTGCGTGACGTACCGCCTCGGTGGCCGCGCCGTCCACCACCACTACGAGCACGCCGCGTTCGCCTTCGGCGCTGTGCGCGATCTCGAGGTCCCAGATGTTGACGCCCATCTCGCCGAGTAGGGTCGTGACGCTGGCGAGCACGCCGGGGCGGTCCGTTACTACGACGCGTACCTCGGCTGCGGTCTCGGGCTCGGCGAGGCGTCCCGGAAGGTTCACCCTCGCGCTTCGAGCGTTCTCCAACATGGCAAGCAGCGCCGCGTGATCCCCCGCGAGGACGACCTGGCGGATTTGCGTCAGCGACCCTTGGAGGCGGTCGAGCACGTCGAGGATCGCGTCGCGGTTCTCGGCGCAGATGTCCGGCCAGATCGCCGAGCCGCCGGCGGCGATGCGGGTCATGTCGCGAAAGCCTCCGGCGGCAAGGCGCAGGAGAGTGGCGTTCTCGTCCGCAGCGACCGAAGCGAGGTTCATCAGTGTCGCCGCTGTGAGGTGCGGGACGTGGGAGACCAGCGCGACCAGCTGGTCGTGGCGCCAGGCTTCGAGCTCCACCACATTCGCTCCGAGGCCGCTCACGACGCTGCGGACGGTTGCGAACGCGACTGGATCGGTCCCCGGTTCGGGGGTCAGGACCCAGGTGGCGCCGACGAACATGTCGGGATCCGACCCGTCGACGCCGTCCTGCTCTGATCCGGCCATCGGGTGTCCCCCGACGAACCTCGCGTCGGTGACCTTGTCGACGACGACACGCTTCACGCTCGCGACGTCGGTCACGACCGCTGTCGGGAATTTCTCCAAAGCCTCGAGTGACACCTCCGCGCACGACGACGGGGGCACCGCCACGAAGACGATCTCGGCTGCAGGATCGTACCCGCACCGGTCGGCGGAGCCGATCTCGACCGCCCGCCGGCTCCTCGAGTCGTCGATGTCAGCTACCGCGACACTCCAACCCCTTGCGCGAAGACCGGCCCCGATCGAGCCGCCGATGAGGCCTGCGCCTAGGACCTGTGCGATACGGCCGCCCGCATCACCCTCGTCGCCTGTCTCAACCACGGCGGCGGAGCCTACTATGCCCGCGCTACCCACGGGCTTGGCCCCCGGCGGCACGCTCGAGGCTCCTAACCTCCTCCTGGCTCAACGGGCGGTGCGCCCCTGGAGAGAGTGACGCCAGCCGGATCGGACCGACCCTGATCCTGACCAGGTGCTTCACCGGATAGCCGACGGCTTCGGCCATGCGTCGAACCTGGCGGTTGCGTCCCTCGTGGATGGTGATCCTGACAAGGTCCGGCTCGACCAGAGAGACTTTCGCCGGGGCTGTCGGCGTCCCGTCCAGGTCGACACCTTCGCGCAGGCGGCGCAGCGCTCCAGGCTTGGGTTGACCGTGCAGACGGGCGAGGTACTCCTTGTCCACGCCGTGCGACGGGTGAGTCAGATGGTGCGTCAGGGTCCCGTCGTTGCAGAGCAAGATCAGGCCTTCCGTGGCGGCGTCGAGGCGCCCAACTGGAAACACCCTCGGGTCGTCGGGGACGTACTCGACGACGGTAGGGCGCCCCTCCGGGTCGCTTGCCGTGCTGACCACCCCGGCAGGCTTGTTGAGGGCGTAGTAGACGAGTCCAGGCTTTGTGGCCACGTCGACCCCTTCGACGGTCACCCGGTCAGTCTCGGGGTGGACGCGCCTTCCAAGGACAGCCGTCGAACCGTTGACTTCGACCAGGCCGGCGGAGATCAGATCCTCGCAACGCCGGCGGCTGCCGATTCCGGCGGCAGCTAGAACTTTCTGAAGTCGTATCCCTGTCGGGGCGTCGCTTCCGGCCTCAGCGCTCGGGTTCGACAACGTCGCTTCGAAGGTCGTCGGGTTCTCTCAAGTCGATCCGTCCAGTCGCTGCGACCTCCGGATCCTCCCTGCGGGGGCCGGCAAGGAGGCTGCGCTCGAGGGAGTCCATGATCTCGGCTCCAGGCACGAAGTCCGCTAGCGGCGGAAGGTCGTGGATGCTGAAAAGGCCGAGCTTCTCGAGGAATAGGGTGGTCGTCGCATAAAGAGCCGCCTGCCCCGGACCGGGGTCTTTCGCGACCTCCGCTATCAACCCGCGGGCTGCGAGCGTCCTCATCACGCCATCCGCGTTGACCCCGCGGATCGCCGCGACCTGCGCACGAGACACCGGCTGCTTGTAGGCGACGACCGCCAGCGCCTCGAGCGCCGCAGCGGACAGCCTCGCCGCCTGTCCGTCCAAGACGAAGCGCTCGACGTAGGGCGCCACCTCGGGCGTCGTCTGGTACTGGTAGCCGCCGGCGACACGGACCAGCTCGAACCCCCGGCCGTCCCGGCGGTAGGACTCAGCGAGGAAGTCGCAGATCTCTGTCACCCGGGACGGGGATATCTCGAGCAGCTGTGCGAGCATCCCGGCTTCGACGGGCTCCTCCGCGACCATGACGATCGCCTCGATCGCCTTGTGGTCCTCTGTCACCTATACACCGTAGCTCTCGTATTCCTCGACGGGGTCACCGCTCGCCTCGGCGTCGGCGACGCCGAGCCACACGACGTGCAGGGCACCGAAGGTGGTCGCCTGCTCCAATTCGACGGCACCCTGCTTGTAAAGCTCGAGTAGCGCCAAGAAGTAGACGATCACCTCGATGCGCTCGCCGAGACCCGCTACCAGCTGACTGAAAGCCACGCGGGGCTGGGAAGGCAAGGACTGCAGCAAACCTCGGATGGTCTCGCCGACGCTCACCCGTATCGGTGCGACGTGGTTGAGCTCGACCCTGGGGACCGGCTTGGGTTCGAGGACCTTGAGCATGACGTCGCGAAGCGCTTCGGCGCTGACGCCGGACATCACGTCCTCGCTCAGGTCCCGGTAACGCTCCCCCGGCCCGACACGTCTAGGCCAGGTTAGCGCCGCCCCGTCGATCCTGCGGGCGAGCTCTCGCGACGCGTCCTTGAACGTCTTGCACTCTAGTAGCCGCGCGACTAGCAGGTCCCGCTCCTCCCAAAGCGACAGCTCCTCGTCGGGCTCCGTCTCGGCGCGACCGGGAAGCAGCCTCCGGGTCTTCAGCTCGAGAAGGACGGCCGCTATGAGGAGGAACTCGGTTGCCGTCGCGAGGTCGAGCACAGAGTCGAGCTCGGCGAGGGTGGAAACGTAGCCGTCGACGATGTCCGCCAAGGATATGTCCCAAAGCTCCACCTTCTCGCGGCTGATCAAGTGCAAAAGGAGGTCAAAGGGCCCCTCGAATACGGGAGTGCTAACCGTATAGGGCATGGTGAGACTCTATTGGAAACCGAGGCGACTTACGCGGAACTAGCCTGTGCGGGTGGTCATCTCAGGCGATTCGACACTCCCACGGGTGCTCTCAGGGATACAGCCGACCGGCGAGCCCCATCTCGGCAACCTGCTCGGGGCGTTGCGCTACTGGGTGGCGGACCAGAGCCAAGGCGACTGCTTCTACTGCGTCGTCGACCTTCACGGCCTCACCGTCGCCGCCGACGCCTCGGAGCGGCGCAAGGCTTCGATCACGATGGCGACCCTTCTGCTGGCTGCGGGTCTCGACCCGGACGCCTGCACGTTGTTCCTGCAAAGTCACGTCCCGGCGCACTCCCAGCTGGCGTGGATCATGGAGTGCACCGCAAGCTACGGCGAGCTGAGCCGGATGACCCAGTTCAAGGACAAGACCGCCAAAGGGGGCGAGCAGGCGTCGAGGGTCGGCCTTTTCACCTACCCGTGCCTTATGGCCGCCGACATCCTCGCCTACGACGCCGACCGTGTGCCGGTAGGCGACGACCAGCGCCAGCACTTGGAACTTTCGCGCGACCTGGCGCAGCGCTTCAACACCACGTACGGCGACACGTTCGTGGTTCCCGAAGCGGCGATACCCCCGCCCGGGCGTGGAGCGCGGATCATGAACCTTCAAGACCCGACCCGCAAGATGTCCAAGACCACCGACAACCCCGGCGGGGTGGTGGGGCTGTTCGAGAGTCCGGGCGACATCGAGCGCAAGATCAAAAGAGCGGTCACCGACACCGACACCGGCCCGGGGGCGCTGCGCTACGACCGTGAATCGAAGCCGGGCGTGTCGAACCTTCTGGAGCTGCTCGGCACCCTTCGAGGCAGTGACCCCGAAACGGTCGCCCTCGACTACACCCGCTACGGCGACTTGAAGGCCGACGTTGCCTCGGCGGTCCTAGAAGTAGTCGAGCCGATCCAGCAGCGATTCCGCGAGATATCGAAAGACCCCGACTACGTCGCAGACGTCCTTCGAAGCGGCGCCCGCGACGCTAACAAGGTGGCTGCGGAGACCCTGCGAAGGGCGTACCGGGCGGTCGGCCTGGTTCCCGCTGACGGAGCGAGCTAGCCGACCTCTAAAGTCCGCCGAGCGCTCACCCGAACGTGTCAGCGCCTCGCGGCGGCGCAGTCGATGCAGAGCCTCGCTTCGGGGCGAGCCTCGAGGCGCGCGTCCCCGATGGGCTTGCTGCACTTCTCGCAGTGGCCGTAGCCTCCAGACTCGAACTTGGTGAGCGCGTGGTCGACCTCTGCCAGCTGACCTACAAGCTCGTTGACCAAGGTGTCGTGCTCGCCGCGTTCGGCCGACACCTGGCTCGAGTCGGCGAAGTTCGGGTCGTAGTCGAGCTGGTGCCCGTAGCCGAGCTCGACTAGCTGCGAGCGGAGGCTCTCCCGCTCGTGCTCGAGCGCAAGTCGATGCTCGGAAGCCGGAGCGTCAGTGGACATGAGGCGTCATTGTAGGCGCTTCAAGGCGAGCGTGAGGCCGATGATCGACTTCGCGTCGACGATGTCGCCTTTTTCGATCATCGCGTTGACATCGCCGAAAGGCACTTCCACGATGCTCATGTACTGCTCCTCGACACCGTGGCGGTCGAGCGGCACGTCGGCCAGGCCCGACGCAAGGTACAGGTAGGCCATCTCGTCGCAGAAGCCGGGCGAGTTGTAGAAGCGCGCCAGGAGCTCGAGTTGGGCTGCTTTTTTCCCGATCTCCTCGGCAAGCTCCCGGGCGGCTGTCACCTCCGGAGGCTCCCCCGCAACGTCGCGCTTGCCGGCGGGAACTTCGAGGAGCTCGCCTGCTACGGCCGCCCGGTACTGCCGCACAAGAAGGAACGTCCCGGAGTCGGTCGCCGCCACGACCACCACGGCGCCCGGATGGCGGACCACCTCACGTTGGTAGGTCTCGCCGTCGGGCCCCTCGACCCCCACCTCCACGACCTGCACCAGTGGCCCCTCGTGCAGGACCCTTTCGGAGACGTTATGAAACTTCGTAGACATCGATCAGGTGCGGCAGGCGGCCCTCGGCGCGGTCCGCGGCCGCCGCGACCAGCGCCACGAAAAGCGGGTGGGGATGGTCTGGCCTGCTGCGAAACTCCGGGTGCGCCTGTGTCCCGACCCAAAACGGATGGCCGGGTAGCTCCACGTACTCCACCAGACGGTCGTCCGGCGACACCCCCGAGCAGACCAGGCCGCCAGCTTCGAGGCGGGACCGGTAGCGGGGGTTCACCTCGAAGCGGTGACGGTGACGCTCGTAGACCAGCTCACTGCCGTAGGCGGCGGCTACGGCGCTTCCAGGCGCCAACTTCGCCGGGAACAGGCCGAGCCTCATGGTGCCGCCCATGTCGACGACCTCCCGCTGTTCGTCCATGAGGTCGATCACAAGGTGGGGGGAGCTTGCATCGAACTCGCGTGAGTTCGCTTGTGAGAGGCCGGTCACGTTCCTCGCGTACTCGATGACCATCACCTGAAGCCCGAGGCAGAGGCCGAGGCAAGGAACGGCGGCCTCGCGGGCGTAGGTGGCGGCAGCGATCTTCCCTTCGACCCCGCGCTCGCCGAAACCGCCCGGTATGACGATCCCGTCCAGATCGGCGAGCCGTCCTGCGCCGAGAAGCCCTTCCACTTCCTCGGCCTGGATCCAGTCGATTTCTACTTTGACGCCCTGCACGAAACCTCCGTGGCGAAGAGCTTCCACCACCGACAGGTAGGCGTCGGGAAGGTTCACGTATTTTCCGATGAGACCAACGCGGACCGGCCGCTCGGCGCTTTCCACTCTGCGTACGAGAGTCGCCCAGGCGCTCAGGTCGATCGGATGCTCCTCGGCGTCGAAGCCCAGCAGCTCGCAGACGTAGTCGTCGAGGCCCTCCTCGTGAAGCGATATCGGTATCTCGTAGATGTTCGGAGAGTCAGTGCAAGACACGACCGCCTGGACGGGGACGTCGCACAGGAGCGACACTTTGCGTTTGAGGCCTGCCGAGATGCTCCGGTCGCTACGGCAGATGATCACGTCGGGCTGGATCCCGCGGCTTCGAAGCTCCGTAACCGAATGCTGGGTCGGCTTGGTCTTCTGCTCCCCCGACGGGCCTAGGTAGGGAACGAGCGTCACGTGGATGTAGCAGACGTTCTGGCGGCCGACGTCCTTGCGGAACTGGCGTATGGCTTCTAGAAAAGGGAGGATCTCGATGTCGCCGACCGTCCCGCCGACCTCGGTGATCACCACGTCGACGTCCTCGGTGGCGAGCCTGCGGATCCGGTCCTTGATCTCGTCGGTGACGTGCGGGATCACCTGCACGGTCCGCCCGAGGTAGGAACCGCGGCGCTCCTTGGCTATCACCGACTGGTAGATCGATCCGGCTGTCGCGTTCGAATCGCGGTGCAGGCTCTCGTCCACGAAACGCTCGTAATGGCCGAGGTCAAGGTCGGTCTCACCCCCGTCGTCGGTGACGAAAACCTCACCGTGCTCGAAGGGGTTGAGGGTACCGGGGTCGACGTTGATGTAAGGGTCGAGCTTTTGCATGGTCACTTTGAGACCACGGCTTTTCAACAGCCGGCCGAGCGAAGAGGCCGTCAGGCCCTTGCCGAGTGAGCTCGACACTCCGCCCGTGACGAAGATGTGCTTCGCCAAATGAGTCCTCCACTCTCCTCGACGTTGGTTCGCGGTGCGTGTCACCGCACGGCTGCGATCCTACCTCGCGAGCAGCTCCGGGTTGCGCTACCGAGACGTCCGGCGTTTGGAGCGAAGGAGATCCTCGGCGTGACGACGGGCCGACGGGCTGTCCGGCTGGCCCGAGAGCATCCTTGCGAGCTCGACGACCCGCCGCTGGTCCTCGACTGCCGAGGCACGGGCAATAGCCTGCTCGCCGTCGGGCGTCTCTACGACGTCTTTTACGACAGCGACCTGCTGATCGGCGAACGCCGCTACCTGTGCGAGGTGAGTCACCACCAGGACCTGGCGGTCCTTCGACAGCTCGGCGAGTGCCGCTCCCACGGCTGCTGCGGCCTCGCCTCCGACACCTGCGTCGACCTCGTCGAAGACGAGCGTCTCAGGTCCGGTGACTTCTTCGCCAGCCGAGGCACCGTCGGCCGAACCTGGGGCGCCCGTCGCACCCGAGGCGCCGGCGGAGCGCAAGGCCCGCCCGATCGCTATGCGTGTCGCCAGCATCACCCTCGCCAGCTCTCCTCCTGACGCGACTTTTGTCAGAGGCATGGGGACCTGGCCCGGGTTTGCTGCGAACATCCATGTAACGGGCGTTCCGTCCCCCGTCTCTGAAACTTCGATGTTGAAACGGGCTCTGGGCAAAGCTAAAGCGGTAAGCTCGGCTTCCACCGACCGGCCGAGTTCTGGCGCGGCCGAACGTCTCGCTACGAGGACCCTTCGGTCGGCTTCACGAAGGTCCTCCACCGCTTTAGCGAGGAGTTCCTGGTGGAGCCGAACAGTTTCGTCGAGGGAGGCCAACTCGTCGATCTGGCACCGGACCTTCTTCGCGTAGTCGAGGACCTCCGCCAGCGTCGCCCCGTATTTGCGACGGAGATCCCCCAGCTTCGCCAGTCGCTCCCCCACCTGGGCGAGCCTTCCGGGGTCCGCTTCGAGGCTCTCGGCGATTCGACGTGCGTGGCTCGCGCAGTCGGCCACCTCGTCTTGTAAGGTGTCGAGTCTCGCTTCGAGCTCTGACAGGGCGGGGTGCCCGCTTGCGAGGGCTATCGCCGCGCCTATCGCCTCGTTGCTTCCCCCATCGCCCGCAAGCGCCTCGTGGACACGCTGGGCTGCTTCGATCGTCCCGGTAGCGTCCGCGAGGGTTTCCTGCTCGGCGAGAAGGGCAACTTCCTCGTCGGGGTCTTCGATACCCATGCGCTCGATCTCGCCTAGCTGGTAGCGCAGAAGGTCGACCTGGCGGGCCCGGGTCGTCGGGTCACCCCCCGGTTCGGCGAGGAGGCCACGGAGGCGGGCGATCTCGCGGCGGAGGACTCGGTTGGGGCCGGCCTCGACGTGGCCTGCCTGGTCGAGGATGTCTCGCTGTACCTCCGCGGAGAGGAGGTAGTGGAAGCCGTGTTGGCCGTTGATTTCGACCAGTTCCCTGACGACGTCACCGAGTGCGGCGGCGCTGACCATCCGACCCTCCACGTAGCAGCGGCTGCGGCCGGCGGACGGCACTACACGCGAGACGACGATCTCGTGGACGGCGCCGCTCGCCGTGTGCCTTACAAATCGTCCCTCCACGAGCGTTTCTTGTGCGCCCTGCCGGACCAGTGCAGGGTCGCTCGCACCTCCCGCCAAGAGCACGATCGCGTCCACGAGAAGCGTCTTGCCCGCCCCGGTCTCCCCGGTCAGAGCGCTGAGACCCGGCCCGAACACGATCGTCTCGTCCTCGATCACCCCGAGATTGCGTACCCGAAGCTCGACGAGCACCGCCTAGCGGTCCTTCAGGTCGAACTTCGCCTTCAATATCCGATGGAAGTCGCGGCGCTCGAAGGTCACCAGAAGGGCATCCTTCTCGCCTTTGCGGCACCGGACGCTCTGGCCGGGCTGGAGCGTAGCGGTTCGCCAGCCGTCGACGACCACCTCAACCGGAGACTCTCCCGATGCCGTGATCGCCACCTCGTCCTCCTCGTCGAGGATCATGGACCGGTCGAAGAGCATGTGCGGGGCTACCGGCGTGAGGACCGAGACCCGCGCTTTGGGCGAGACGATCGGGCCCCTGGCCGAAAGGTTGTAGGCGGTGGAGCCGGTCGGCGTGGCGAGGATAAGCGAGTCCGACACGAAGTCGAGGAACGGTGTGCCGTTAACCGCCACTTTCGTGTGGATCGTGTGCCCGACGAGGGACCGCTGGAGCACGACGTCGTTGAGGGCGCTCCGCGACACTCTGCCGGCCTTACCGTTACCTCCCGGCGGGGGCTCTCCGAGCGTCACGTCGAAAGTCATCCGCGATTCGACAGCAAACTCCCCGTCGAGGAAGCGAACCAGCGCCTGCTCGAGTCCAGCGGGCTCGACAACGGTGAGGTAGCCGAGGTGGCCGAGGTTGACTCCGAGCACCGGCACCTCCTGGCTGCACACCAGGTCGACGGTGCGAAGCATAGTGCCGTCGCCGCCGAGGCTTACCGCCAAGTCGAGGCCGTCGGGTGCGCCGCCACGCTCTGAGTGCGGCGGCCCGGCGCTGAGAATCTGCGTCTTGTGGCCGTGCTCGATGAGCCATTGCGCTGTGTGCTCAGCGAGGCGCACCGCTTCGGAGCTGTTCGAGTTGAAGACGAAACCGATCGACCCCATCTATGCTCGCCCTACTACATTCGTCTGCCGATGGTCAGTTTCGACGCCGGCAGTCGCCGCGGATACGGCGGCGTCAAGCGCTGCGCAGCGGCCGTCCGCCAGGATCGCTTCGTCCGTGGGAGCGCCGCCGCAAGTCACCTTGAAGTGAGTGAGGAACTCGACGTTACCGCTGGTCCCCCGCAGCGGTGAAACCATCAGGTCGATCATGGTCGCCCCGGCATCCTGCATGTGTCCGATCGCCGAATCGAGCGTTGAGCGCCACACAGCCGGATCTCGTATCACTCCCCTGGCGCGCGAGGCGTCGACCCGCCCTGCTTCGAACTGCGGCTTCACGAGGATCACCATATCGGCGTCGGGGCGAGCGAAGCTCACCAATGAGGCCGCCACGGAGCGAAGACCTATAAACGACAGGTCGGCGACGACTATTGCAAAGCTTCCTCGAAGCTCGCCGAGCACGTCCGAGCGAATGTCGGTCCGCTCGACGCATCGCACACGCGAGTCTTCTCTAAGCCGCTGGTGCAGCTGTCCCCTGCCGACATCGACGGCCACCACCGAAGCGGCTCCATTTCGCAAGAGGCAGTCTGTGAACCCGCCAGTCGAAGCCCCGGCATCGAGGGCAGCTTTCGCTGTCGGATCCACCCCGAAGTATTCCAGGGCGGCTTGAAGTTTCTCGCCGCCGCGGCCGACAAACCTCGGGCCCTCGGCTACCAGCCGGATCGGCTCACCCGGCGCTACCAGCCTCGACGCTTTGGTGGCTGGGGCTCCGCCCACCACGACGAGGCCGGCTTCGATCAAGGCTGCAGCTTGGGTCCGGGAATCAGCCAGGCGTAGGCCCACCAGGGCGGCGTCTAGCCGGCGGCGCTGCTGGGCCAGTTCAGCCTTCGTTCTTCTTGGAAGGCCGCGGGCGGCTGCGGTTCGCAGGGCCCTTGGAGGCAACCGGCTTAGTGGCACCTGACCCGTCGCCACCCGTCGGTCGGCTCGGACGAGCCGGCCTGGAGGCGGGCGCTTTGGCCGGGCGGGTGCCCGTCGCCTTAGCTGCCCTTGCTGCCGGCTTCGGGGCGGATGGGCTGGTCGCGTTGGTGGGGTCCGAGTCGCTTGCGGTACGTGTCGCGCTTGGCGTGCTCGCGCTGCTCGCTGTGCCCGTGGTGCTCGCTGCGCCCGTCGGGCGAGTCGCGCGATCAGCCGGTGCCGCCTCGGCGAAACGCTCGTCGAAGCGGCGCTCGAGGTCGGCGAGATCCTCTTTGGTGACAAGCCCGAGGACACCGAGCTGTCGAGCGACCTCGCTGCGGATCACTTCGATCAGGCGGTCGGTCCCGCGTTTGCCTCCCTGGGCCAGGTCATCGAGAACCTCTTGCGCACTCTCCCCCGAGCGTGATAGCTCCCGCAGGAACTCCTCGGCCTTGGAGCGCGCCAATTCGAGTAGATCGAAACCCGCGTCGCGGGCTTTTTTTACCTTTTCATCTCGTGGCATACCACATCGTACCGCCAAAATCGCCTGTGTGCTTGCATTAGTTAGCACCTTCGCCGTCGAGACTTACTCCCGAAGTTTCCTTTCGGACGCTCGCGCCGTTCGGCCCCCCGCGAGGATCGTGTCGACCGCTTGGGCCGCGTCGCCGCTCACGATCGCTGGCGTGGGAGTGACCGGCAGGTCCTCGCGTTTGGTGACGCCGCTGAGCACTAGGGCGAAGAGCGACCCGAGACGGGTCGCGAAGGCGCCGTCGGTCTTCGGGCTGTCACCGATGACGTAGTCGGGAACACCGTAGCGTTCGACGACGAGCGTCGCCGACGCAGCATTCGGTTTGCCCGCAACCTCAGGGCGGCGCCCTGAAGCGACCTCGATGAACGCGACCAAAGCCCCCGCCCCAGGTTCAAGGCCTGCAGGCGTCGGGAAGGTGGCGTCGGTGTTGGTCGCGACGAACCGGGCGCCTCCTCGAATAGCGCCGGCGGCCAGGGAGAGCTGTGCGAAGTCGAACTCGGCTGTCCTGCCGACCACCACGACACCGGGGTCAGCGTCGAGCGGCACCATCTCAGCCTCGGTTTCGGAGACGGCCTCGACAAGCCCGGGGCCTCCCAGCACTGCCACCCGGTCATCGTGGCCGAGCAGCGTCGCCGCCGCCTGCGCCGACGTCGCCAGCTCGCCGGGATGCGCCTCGACTCCCGCATGTGCGAGCCGCTCGACGTAATCGGCGAGGGTCGGCGTTGAGTTGTTGGTGACGAAGACCACCTCCGACCCGGCCTTGCGGAGCCGCTCGATCGCTTGAGGCGAACCTTTGATGGGAGTACCGGCTAACCAGACGACACCGTCGAGGTCGAACACGCAGAGCACCCGCCACACGCTAGGCGCTGGGCGCTGGGCGCTATCGACGCCAGAGCCCGGCCCTCGGTATGGGAGACTGTCGACCCATGCCCAGCTTCAGTCCTTTTCCAGGCTTACGTTTCTCGCTGTCCCATGTTCGCTCCCTCGATGACGTCGTGTGCCCACCATACGACGTCATCTCCGACGCCGAGCGGCTAGCGCTGGAGGCACGCAGCCCCTACAACGTGGTGAGGCTAGAGCTACCCCACGGCGGCGACGACCGCTACGAGGAAGCCAGGACCCTCCTCGACGCGTGGCGCGACGGCGGCGTCCTGCACCGTGACTCTGAGCCTGCCTTCTACGGGTACCGGATGAGCTTCCGTGACCCGACCGGCGAGCACCGCCAGACTTTGGGCGTGATCGGTGCTCTCCGCCTCGAGGCACCCGGCCAGGGAATCCTCCCCCACGAGGAGACAACCCCCAAGGCCAAGACCGACCGCCTCGAGCTGCTTCGGGCAACCCGCTGCAACCTGTCGCCCATATGGTGCCTGTCCCCCACGCTTGGGCTGAGTGACCTGCTTCAACCTCCGATCCACCCACTCGAACGGGCGACCGACTCGGAAGGCGTCACCCACGAGGTGTGGCCGATCACCTCCCCCGACACCGTCGCAACGATCAGCGCGGCGGTAGAGGCGAACCCGGTGCTCGTCGCCGACGGACATCACCGATACGAGACCGCCCTCACCTTCCAAAGCGAGCTCGACGGCGACACCGTGACGGCCGACGGGCCGGGCGCCGTGATGGCGCTTGTGGTGGAGCTCGCCGACGAACAGTTGACCGTTCAGGGCATCCACCGCCTTCTCGTCGGTCTGCCACCCGGATTCGACCTGCCCAGCGCATTGGAGCCGTGGTTCGAGTTGGCGCCTGGCGGACCCGTCGACCGGTCGCTTCTCTCACGCATGGAGGAGGCCGGAGCTCTCGCCGTCCTCACCCCGGAGACGGCCTGGCTCGCCTGGCCAAAGGCGAACGTCACTGAGGCCGCCAAGCACGACCTCGACAGCAGCCGGCTCGACGTCGCCCTCGCAGCACTCCCCGAACATGAGGTCGTCTACCAGCACGGGTGGGACAACGCCGCAGCTGCAGTCGTGTCCGGCGCTGCGTCGGCTGCAGTCCTTCTGCGCCCGGCGACCGTCGCGCAGATCGCCGCAATAAGCAGAGGGGCGACCCGGATGCCACCGAAGACGACCTTTTTCTGGCCGAAGCCCCGTACGGGAACGGTCATTCGCGAGCTCGAATGTTAGGGGCGCATACGCTCAGGGATGCACGCCCGCGGCGGGCACCTTGCCCGCTTTGGCCGTATTGATGCCGGTTGCGCCCTGTTCGGTCGGCCGGTCAGCCGGTCATGCCGGAAACACGTCACTTTTGGTCAGGATTTCTCCTTGCAAAAAATCTGATACCAGCCCTCGCTGAGAAAACGCACTTTTTGATAGAAGATTTTCTAGGCGTGAAGATCGTGTAGCAAAAAGTGCGCTTTTCCGGCTCAT
>JAKBBS010000121.1 GCA_021808425.1 Actinomycetes bacterium | reverse complement strand
GCGTTGGAAGTAGGAAGGTGCGTGTAGCCGGCCTTCGACTTCATGCTGAGCAGGACCTCCAGCCTCTTCGCAGAGTCAGCATCGTTCGCCTTCCTCAAGAGCGCCGTCGCTTCAGCATGATTGTCGCCCTGCGCGTGACGTCCGAGACGAGCGCAGCAAATCACGTCAGCGGCGGCGATTCCTGCGTGCACGCACAGAGTTACATAGGCGTCAGCGGTCTCGTCTGAGACGGCGTCCTCAATCAAGGTAGCTGCGGCGAGGAACTGCTGTGCCTTGGCCAGCCGCCCGGCACGAACTTGCGCATTGCACGGCGTCTCGGACATCATTTCGCCACAATCTGACGTTGCAGCCACGCCCGTTCCCCGTGCACCGTGAGCCCCGTGGCCAGCACTTCGGTGAAGATTCGCTCCTCGCGCCGGGCCACCGTGTCGCTGACGGTGAACTCGATAGGGCGGGCGTCGTTGCCCGTCCATTTCGAGATAGCGGAGGCGAGGGCGGCAACCTGCGCGTCCCACTCGTCGTCGGCTACCCCGTCCGGGCGGACCAACAGCAGATCGACGTCGCTGCTCGTCGTGGCAGTGCCCCGTGCCATTGAGCCAAACACTGCGGCATAGACCGGCGGCGGACGCCAGGTGGCAAGACGCTCCTCGATCCGCGACAGCAATGTCACGCGAAGCTGTGCCAGTTCTAGGATCGGGCCGGCCGCCAGATGATCTCGGTTGAAGCTGTACAGGTAGGTGTTGCCGGCTCTTTCGGAGGTTACGACGCCCTGCTTTGAGAGCCGGCCGAGAACCTTGCGTATGCCATCTTCGGAGAACCTCGGCAACATGCGATGCAGCTGCCCCGTGGTATAAGTCGTGTCTGCCTGGGCGAACACCGCCAACACGTCTCCGTCAAGCGTGGGCGTCACCACAGCCAGAGGACGCTGCACATCCATGCTTCCTGCACTCCTTCCTCTTAAGAGCTAATCCCCCCGAGGATAGTCGAGATACCCCGATTATAGTCGGGTCCAGGTGTTTGGGTCGCCGCTGGCGGAATGGGGTGGGTTCGACCCAGGCGCGTCACCTGCGTGAGCTGGATACCCATGTCGAAAGATCTCATAGCCATGATGACCGGGAACAACGAGGAGGATGTCGTCGTCGACTACGACATCCGTCTACCCGACGCTGTTGCCGAGCATCTCCGTCGTTCCGAAGAGTTACGGGCGACCTCGGCTGAAGCGCAGGCGGCAGCAGCAGCCGAGATTCGCAGTGCCGCACGGCAGCTGCACGAACAGGGAGTGGCGCTGCGCTACGTGGGCAAAGTCCTCGGCGTGTCGCACCAGCGAGCGCACCAACTCGTGAGCTGAGCAGAGACGTTCTACGACCCTAACGCGCCGAAGGAAAACGCCACAACGCCGCCCTCGTCCGCCGTGCCCGCTTCCAGCGGGTGACCCTCTGCCTCACCAATTTCGCGCGCCGGCGCTCAGCAAGCTACTGGCGTCGCTTGACCAGCCGGGAAGGGTCCTCCCGATTGGCCGCAACCCGGTCGGCGAGAGCATGCGTCATCAGTCGTGCCTCCAGTTCGGTGATGACTACGGCGGGGCGCAGCAGGATCGAACCGTCGGAGTCGACAGTGGCAAGGTAGCGGGAGTGATGGCCGAGCTGGCCGAGCGATATGCGACGGCGACTGTCCACTTCCACCAGGGTGCCGAGGTTTGAGTCAGACGAAGCGGACGGTGTGGTCGTTCAGTACGTCGGGCCCGCTCCCTCCCGTTGAACCGAGCCGATACCGACCCCAGCACCAGCCCTGCGCTAACCCCTACCGCGTCTAGAGAACTTCCACCCGCCTAGCCAACGCCAGGATCGACTGGCCGAACGGCGGGCGGACAACTTCTTCGACGCGACGCATGACCCCGACCGCGTACCGGTCGAACAGGGAGGCGAGCACTTTCCCGGTCGGATCGCGACGCAGGACACGGGCGACGACCCACCATCCGAGCGCCCCGACGACATTCACGTATCGAAGTTCGAAAGGCTCGAAGCCGGCGCGTGCAAGCACGTCCGACAGCTCGCCCACGGTGTAGCGACGGTGGTGGCCGATCTTGCGGTCGAACGGGCTGTAGAGCTGCATGTGCGCGGGAACCCATATGGCGACGCCGCCGCCGGGAGAGAGCATCTGGCCGATTTTGCGCAGCGCGCCGACGTCGTCGTCGATATGCTCCAGCACGTTGACCATGACAGCGCTCTTATACGGCGCCCGGGGACCGGCAGCCGATACGTCTCCGAGCAGGACCTCTACCCGCTGATCCCCCCCGAAGCGGGTGCGCAACAGATCCACGCAGCGCTCCGACAGCTCTGTGCAGGTCACCTCCCGGCCTTGGGCCAAAAACTCAGTGAAAGTTCCGTGACCCGCCCCGACTTCGAGCACCGACGCCCCGAGCACCGGAGTTATCAGGTCCATGATCCACTGACGGTAATGGTGGGCGTCGTCTAGGTTGTCGAGGCTCTGCTTTAGGTCTGCGTCGGCCTCCGCGGCGGAAGGGACCTTCGGGGCTCCCCGACGACCGCTGCGGGTCACGCCGGACCAAAGTGGCGAGTAGACGAGGATGCAACGCAAAGCCTCGAAGCCGTCCCGCCAGCCGATCTTCTTTCCCTCCGCGTAGCTTCGCCCGGAGTAGCTGATACCCACCTCGTAGATCCTCGCCCCGCTGCGTGCGACCTTCGCTGTTATCTCCGGCTCTACGCCAAAGCGGTCCTCGCGCAGGTCCAGGGACTGGATCACCTCGCGGCGAAACACCTTGTAGCAGGTCTCCATGTCGGTGAGGTTCACGTTCGTAAACGCGTTCGACAGCGTCGTGAGCAGCCGGTTGCCGACCGAATGCCAGAAATACAGCACCCTGTGGGGACGGTCCGACATAAATCGCGACCCGAACACCACGTCCGCCTCACCCGAGATAAGCGGCTCCAGGAGCTTTCCGTACTCGCCCGGGTCGTACTCCAAGTCCGCGTCTTGGACCACCACGAAATCTGCGGTCGCCGCAGCGAACCCTCGCCGGAGCGCCGCCCCCTTCCCCATGTTGTGAGGCTGGGCAAGTACCGTCAGGCGCTCGTCGGCGACCGAGCGCACGGCGTCGAGCGTTGCGTCAGTCGACCCGTCGTCGACGACAACCACCTCGGCTACCCACGGGGACTCCAAGACCCTCGCCAGCAGCTCCTTGACCGTCGCCGCCTCGTTGTAGCACGGGACGACGACGCTCAGACAAGGCCGCTCGCCGAACGGCGGTCCTGGCGACTCGCGCCGCTCGTTGCGGGTTGACACCCTGAAACTATATGCGGGTCGACGTCGGCGAGGGTGCATCACGCCCGTTGGGCTGCTCCTCGCCGAAAGCCCTCCAAAGCCTGAACCCTCCGGATGCTAAGCGCCGGAACGCGCAGGGGCCCCGCCAGACCCGATGCGGTGACTCCCGCGGTAGCGGCCAGCTACCTCGCCGCTTCCGCCGGAATGCTTGGCAGGGCCGCCCGGCGTATGGGGCTGCCGCCCGATCCCGGCGACGAGGGCCACGGTTGCCGCGCCGAGGAGAACCCTCGCTGCAAGCGCCGGAGTCCCGCCGGCGGACGCAGCCGCGTGAAGGACGCTCGGATGTATCCTCCACATGATCTTCGAAGCGCACGTGTAGTACTGGGTGGGACGGGTTTGGATCACGAGTTGCGTCATGCCCGGGCAGCCTGGCGCAGGAGCGATCAGTCGAGAGACGGCGACGCTCCACGACCACGGCGCCCCGAACTGCGCCCAGCCCGCCGCTACGCAGACACCGGCCGCCCCGACAAGACCGGCTCGACTTGCCAGCAGGCGCCGCACAACCCCGGCCAGCTGCGGCGCAGCGGTGTAGGCGATCACGACGAGGCCCGCCGGGAGGATCGGAACGAACAGTCTGGGGCCGTACGCTATCCAGCCGAACGGTGTGTACCACTCGGAGAGTCCAGCCGCGAACCCTGCGACGGTCCCCACCGCTGCCAGCTGAGGCAGCCAGGAGCCCGTACGCCTCGGCGTTCGCGCTAAAGCAACGACTGCTGCTACGAGCACCCCTACGACGATGATGGTAGCGATCGGAGCGAACCACAAGACGCCGCCTGACGGCGACAGCCACACCGCGGCGAAGAAGGCCGCCTTGCGCTCCACGCCGGGGGTGCGAAGAAGGCTTTGGAGATACTCGAGGTTGTTGACGCTCGCGTAGCGGAACTCGTTGAACCCCAAGTTGCAAAGCTCCCCGACGACGAGACCGGTCGCCAGCGCGAGCGTTACCCGCTTGGGCGGAGCGAAGCCGTCTTCGGGACGCCGTCCGGCGAGGAAGCCGAGTACCGCCACGAACGGGAAGAAGGTCTCCTTTCCCACGCACGCCAAGGCGACACCGACGACGATTAAAGTGCTGCGCCGCTCGATGATGGCGAGCATCGCCAACGCGCCTACGCACGCCTGGAGCATCTCGGAGAATCCTGCCGTCGCCTGGTAGGTAAGCGAACTGGCCAGCAGTGCCACCACGAGCAGCGCCCCCCACCCCCTCCAGGCCATTCGCCTCGCGGCGACGGCAACGGTGACCAACGTCAGCGCGTACGCTACAAGGTTGAGCGAGCCGAGCCAGTGAATGACGCTGTTGTTGGACAGGCCGGTCGCGAGGAGCGCCGCTGCTGGAAGGTACTCGAGTAAAGCGTAAGGGCCGACGGAGGTGGAAAGCGACCCTCGCAGGTGTCCGCAACCGACCAGAGTCGCTTTGGAAATACAAGACATTGCTGTCCGGGCACCGGCTACGAGGAGGTCGGTGTCACCGGTGTGAAGGTTTCCTTTGCTCGCGGCGTCAGCGGCGACGAAGATCAGATAAGCGCCGACGAGAGCGCCCGCCGCGACCATGCTGGGTCGTACGAGCCAGGACTTCGACGGGGCCACCTGCTACAAATTACCGTCGGCGATTGCCTTGGAGATCCACGGGATCACCTCGTCGAGCATGTCTTCTAGGGAGGTTGTCGCCTCGAAGCCGAGCACGCTGCGTGCTTTAGTGACGTCGGGTATCCGCTTTTGCACGTCGTGCTCGTAGCCTTCGTCGTGGACTAGGCGAAGTGGCGCGTCGTCTCCATTGATCTTGCGCCAGATCGTCTCTGCGAGCTCGCGTACGGTCGTCGAGCGGGCAGTCGACAGGTTGAAGTCGTCGTTGAGAGCGCCGGGATGTTCGAGGGTGTCGACGATCCCCCGTGCGAGGTCGCCGCCGTAGGTGTAGTGGCGTACCTGGCTACCGTCGCCTAGGACATGGACAGGGTCCTGGCCTTTTAGAACTTTCTGCACCAGGTCGGGCACGACGTGGCTCATAGCCAGCTTCACGTTCCCGCTCGCTACCTCTACGTCACCAAGCGCCCGCTGCTCGCCGATCCCGACGCAGTTGAAAGGCCGGATGATCGTATAAGGCAGCCTGTATTGCGACCATGCGGCTCGGGCGAAGTACTCGCAGGCGAGCTTTTGGAAGCCGTAGGAGGACAAAGGTGGCGCTATAAGCCGCTCGTCACCTTCCCTCGAAGGCCAGCGGTCGGTGGACTCGTAGACCATCGACGAGCTCATGAACGTCATCTTGCGTAGCCTGCCGTCGCCTCGCCTGTGTGCGGCGATCGCGGCGTCGCACGACGCGGCGATGATCCGCTCGTTGGCGGCGAGCAGGTCGTAGGCGTACGCGTGAAAGTAGGAGATACCCCCGATGAGGGCCGCCCCTGCGATGAAGTGGTCGCAGTCGCCAGCAAGCTCCGCGACGAGCCCTGCGTCGGTAGCGTCGCCGTACACGAAACGGTAGTTGGGATGCTCGTCGTAGGATTTTCGGACGGGGCCGTACTTGGAGTAGTTGTCGAGGCCGACAACCAGGTAGCCCCTACCAAGAAGCTCCTCAACGACGTAGCCGCCGATGAACCCAGCAGAGCCGGTCACTAAGACCTTGGAGTGGCCTTCGCCACCCGAAGCGGCCTTCGGCGTCGTCTGTGCGGTCATGTCTGCGCCCAATAGTTCTGAACCTTCCTGGTCGACTTGGATTTCACCGCGGGGACCCGACTTCAGCGTCGGGGTTCGCCGCTTCTGACGCCCCTGCGACTACTGGTACCGCCCCCGCGACAACTGGAACCGTCGTGTCGTCCGGCAGGAACCCCGCTCGGCCGGACCCGACTCCGACGAGGCGATCCACCCGCCTTCGTAGGGCCTCGGCGGACAGTTTCGGGCCGAACGCGAGACGATACCAGCGAAGGTAGTGCGGTATCGACTCGCGGACCTTGAAATTCGACGCGCCGGAGGTACGGTCCAACCAGATGGTCGGAATCTCCCCCACAGGCAGGCGCAACCGGCGGGCTTTGGCAGTCAACTCGAGGCCGATCTCGAAACCGTAGCGGCTATCCACGCCGACCCGGCGCACGAAATCGGCCGAGTACGCCTTGAAGCTGTTGGTCGCGTCCCTGGTGCCGACCCTGGCGAACATCTGCAAGCTCACTCCTGCGGCCCTCGACATCAGACCTTTAGCGAGCGGACCGCCCACCTGGCGGCCGCCCGGCATGTACCTCGACGCCGCCGCGATAACCACGCCACGCTCGACCAGGCGGGCCAGGTCGTCGATCTGGCGGGGATCGTCGCTGCCGTCTGCCATCGTAACCACTACCACAGGGCAGTCCGTCGAGTCGATCCCGAAGCGGATAGCGTTCGCGGGTCCACGCCCGTAACTGTTGACGACGTTACGGACACGAAGGTCACGCTCTGAGTAGCGTCTCACCACCTCTACCGTCGGATCATCCGCAGAGTCCACCACTACTAGGACCTCGCAGTCGGATTCGACCGCCTCAGCTATGCGATCGAGGACCGAGACGATCCCCTCCCCCTCCATGTAGGCGGGGATCACGACAGCGACACGCCTAGCCACGTCCGCCCACCCCTCTCATACCAGGCTGCCGCGACGACGAAGATCCCATATGTCTACGACCGGTTTGGTGGTCGACAACTCTGCGTACACGCGATGCGGTGCTGCTATCACCATCACGTCGCTCGCGTCGAGGAGATCGTCGAGACAGACGAGGTTCGGGTCAGACGTGACGTAAGGGTCCGTGACTAGAACCCGACGCGCTTTGAAACCGAGGATCCGCTTGAGCTTGTAAGCGAGGCTCGACCTCGTGTCGTCGCTTTCGGCTTTGAAGGCGCAGCCGAGGATCCCGACGGTCGACGCGCGAAGGTCGCACATCTCCTCCAGCCTCGACACCAGATACAGCGGTAGACCCTCGTTGACGAGCATCGCCGCATGGCCGAGTACGAACGTGTTGTTGGTGAACGCAGCGAGCTGCATCGTGTCCTTGAGCAGGCACGGGCCGGCAGCGAACCCCGCGCCAGGCATGTCCGCCGCCCTCGGATAGTCATGGGCGAGCGCCGCGCGAATCCGGGCGTAGTCGAGCCCGTGATCGTTTGCCATCACGAAGAACTGGTTCGCCGCCGCGAACTTGATGTAACGCCAAGTGTTCGTGAAAAGCTTCGCCAGTTCGGCTTCCTCGGGCTCCAACTCGACTATCGACGGCGTCAGCGTTTTAAATAGCGCCGCCGCCCTCCCCACTACACGCTGGTCGCGTGCCGACACGATCTGCGGCAAGGCGAAAAGCTCCTCCATCGCGTGGCCTTCGGCGATCCGCTCCGGGCAGAACGCTACATCCACCTCCAATCCTCGTTCGTCGATAAGGCCTTCCACACGCCTGGTCACCCCCGGATACACCGTCGAGCGCAACACCAGTAGCTGCCCTGGGCGAAAGTGACAGGCCAGCTCCTCGAGTACAGCAGGCACGACGTGTGGGTCCGGGTTGAGATGCTCGTCTACGGGCGTTCCGACCACCACGACTATCACCTCACTGCGGGCTATCACAGAGGCATCGCATGTCGTAGCGAACGACCCGCCGCTGAGCACCCGGCGGAGTACCTCGCCTGCGCCTTCCTCCCGAAAAGGCATCTGACCGGCGCCGACAGCCTCCACCGCCCGACGGTCGATGTCATAGGCGCACACCCGCAGGCCGCGATCCGCGAAAGCCAACGCCAGAGGAAGCCCCACATGGCCGCACCCACCGACGACGACGACATCCAGCTCCCAGGAGTGTTCGTTGTCCAGGTGCATCTCGGGTCTCCGCCCCACTACCTCGGTGAGCTTCGCAGGCGTCGCAGCGCGACATCCAGCACTATAGCTGGGCAAGGGAGAGCAGAGTTTACCCCTGGTGGCGCCTTAGTATTGACGGGATGGTCAGTCAAGGTGAGATCCGTCGCATCAAGATGTGTGCGCCGTGACCTCCTTGACATCGGAGGGTCGAGCGGGAGCACTTGGTGCGATGGGCGCCGGGGCATCCGCGCCCGGACGTGACTCCCGCTTGGAGGAAGCGAGGTCACGCAGCTGGGATTCAATCCTTGTCTTCGCAGTGCCGTTCATGGTTGTTCTCGCGATCGCGTTGTACCGGGAGCGCCGGCTTTTCACTACGCCGATCTATCCGTGGGGCGATGCGGCGCTCAACTCGTTGCTGGTGATCCGCGCCGAGCACTTCGAGCAGCTCGTCGGCAACTATTCCCGAGTCGGCTTTCACCATCCCGGCCCCGCCTTTTTTTACGTGCAGGCGGCAGGAATCTTCGTGTTCCGAGACGTGCTGCACGTGGCGGCAGGCGCCTACAACGCTCAGCTCCTCGGCATCACCGTCTACGTATCTGCGCTAGTGGGACTCGCCACGTCCTCTGTCTATCGCAGCACCCGCTCGGCAGGTCCGGCAGTCTTGTGCTTCGGGCTGTTCTTCGTGTTCGCTGCGAGAGGCGGCCTCTTCGCCGGGGACTGGTTCCCGACCCTTTACATCTCGACCTTTTTCGTGTTTATCGTCGCTGCGGGAGGCCTGGCCGCGGGGCGCACAGCGGAGTTTTCGCTCGCCACGTTCGCAGGGGCGATGCTCATCGAGGGCCATGTGAGCTTCCTTATGTTTGTGGGAGTGACGTCGATGCTCGCGGCCGGCGCCTGGTACCTTGTGCACCGCCGGGGAGCCAGAGCCGAGATGCGCCGGCATCGACGGGCCCTTGTCGGCAGCGGTCTTCTCGTCGTCGTCTTCGCAGTGCCGATGGTTGCCGAGCTGGTCCTGCATTTCCCTGGGCCGTGGTCGAAGTACTTTCACTACATCGGGTCCGCCAAGCTTGCCCCTAGGACGTTCGGCCAAGCCGTCAGGTTCGAGTACAACTACTTCTCGCAAGCCCACTTCCCGCCGCTGCTGTTCGGCGTCGCCGCCCTGGTCGCCGTAGCGCTGATCCTGACAGAACACGATGCAGCCAGGCGGAGGCTCTACACCCGTTGGTATGGGGCGTGCGCTCTCGAGACCATCCTCGTGGGCTACTACCTTTACCATGAGGTCGACGCGCTCAGCAACGCGAACACCTACGTCGCTCAGTTCTACGAGACGGTGCCTCTCCTGCTGCTCGTGGCAGCAGGTGGGCAGCTTTTAGAACGCGCCGCTCAACGAGGCCGCCGCCATGGCCCGCTGCGAGGTCGTCACTACACGGCGTCGCTGCCAGGCCGGTTCCCTGCGGGGATCCTCGCTGCGCTTTCGCTTGCCGGGGGGTTCACTTGCCTGGCAGTCTCAGGACCGTCGCTGTCCGCGCTCCCGGCCGCCCAAAGCGACATGGTCGCCGCGGTATCGGCCATGCGATCCGACCCGGGTGTCTCGGGGCGCAGGATTGCGCTGGTCGAGGCCAACTTGTCGGCGTGGCCTGAGACTGCGGGGCTGAGCATAGCCTTGCAGCGAAGCGGCGCAGCGTGGTGCCTCAAAGGGACCCTCCCCTCGGATCGCGTGCTTTTTACCGACGCCTACCTGTGCGGCGCAGCGTCTGGACCCTTGGCCGTGCTGAGCGTCAGCGTTACACCCCCGCCGAAAGGGGCTGTAACGATCTGGTCGGGCAGCCTCGGTAACGTTTCGACGTGCTACGTCTATAGCGCCGCCTAGGCGTCTGCGCCGTCAGGGGCCGCTATTCAAACACGCCCTGCGCCAAGAAGTCCCAGGTCCGCTCCGCGTAGTCGTCCCAGCTGCGGCGCGTCGTCTCGGCTGCCTCGCGGCGCAGCTTGGCTGCCAGCTCCGCGTCGGTAAGAAGGGAGCGCAGTGCCCTAGCCACATCCGCCGGCTGGCGAGGGTCGACGAGCAGGCAGCCGCCGTCGCGTGCCGCGTCAGCCATAGCCCCGTAGCAAGAGGTGATCACGGGAGTGCCGCTAAGCAAGGACTCGACGACCGGCAAGCCGAAACCTTCGTGCAAGGACACGAACACGCTGCAAGCTGCCTGGCGGTACGCGGCCCAAAGCATGGAGTCGGATACGGCGCTGACAACCTGGATCGGCCGTCCCG
>JAKBBS010000120.1 GCA_021808425.1 Actinomycetes bacterium | reverse complement strand
TGTCAACCAACTGAAATCGGGGGTTCGATGAAATGACCGTGGCCGCTGCGGGCCGGACTTCAGGGTCGAAAGGTATTTCGATGCTGTGGGACCGGAAACTCGATTCGTACCCGGAAACCGGGCCGCGAATTTTCTACTTGGCGTTGACCGTCCTAGCGACGATCATGCTTTACTACGAGCTCTACGTCGGCGGTTCCGTCTCGACGCTGTTCCTGCCAAAGCTTCACATGAGCTTCACCTTCTACGTGTACACGGTCGCCTTGAGCAACCTGATCGGGGCGTTTGGCTCCCTGTTCGCGGGCCTCACGGACCGGATTGGCCGGACGAACATCGTCGCCAGCGGTTTGGTTCTCACTGGAATCTTCGTCACCTTCATCATCCCGTCTGCCACGAACAAGTGGGCGTTCACGATCGAAGGTTGGCTCGTCGGGATAATCGAAGGCATCTGCCTCGTCGCGACGCCCGCCCTGATCAGGGACTTCTCACCTCAGGTCGGTCGCGGCACAGCGATGGGATTCTGGACGACAGGCCCAGTGCTCGGAAGCCTCATCGTCGCTGTCGTCGCGTCGAACACCATCCCTGCGACGGTCAGCGAGAGCTTCTGGACCCACGAGTACCACATCTGTGGCGTCGTCGGCCTGATAGTCGCCGTCATCGCAGTGCTTGGCATGAAGGAGCTTTCACCTCGGTTGCGTGACCAGCTGATGGTTTCCATGCAGGACCGGGCGCTAATCGAGGCCAAAGCGAAAGGCATCGACATCGAGGGGTCGCTGAAGAACCCTTGGGGTCAGCTGCTGAAGCTAGACGTTCTGGCTTCGGCGTTCGGTATCTCGGTGTTCCTGTTCGTCTACTACACGGCCGTCGGATTCGGGCTCATCTTCTTCGTGACTGTCTACGGGTTCTCCACCAAGGACGCCAATGGCCTCGGGAACTGGAACTGGGGTTTCAACTGCATAGCCGTCCTGCTGTTCGGGTTCCTGTCTGACAAGTTCAAGGTGCGCAAGCCGTTCATGATCGCCGGCGGTGTCGCCGCCGGCATCATGACCATCGTCTGGCTGGAGCAGATCGGACACCATCCGAGCTACTACACGCTCGCGATCATCGTGGCGATCCTCTCGTTCACTCTCGGGGTCGCCTACGTCCCTTGGATGGCGAGCTTCACCGAGACCGTCGAGGCACACAACCCGGCGCTAACAGCTACCGGCCTGGCGATCTGGGGCTGGATCCTGCGGGTGGTCGTGTTCGCCCTGTTCATGATCCTTCCGTCATTCCTCAGCACGGTCACACCGCTGGTCGACTACGGTGCCGGCGTCCAAGGGGCGGCGACGCAATACGCGACGCAGCTTGCGACAGCCCAGAAGTTCGCTCCTCAGCTGGCGATCATCCAGGCCAACCCTGCGTTGTTCACCCAGCTCGCTGCACATCCGACCGCCGCGTTGGTCGCGCAAGCGGAGAAGGTGGCGGGCGCAGCGAACTTCGCTATCATCGCCAAGAATTCCAAGGCGATCACTTCCGTCATCGCCGCAGCCACCGCTCCAGGTAACGCTGCTTTGTACGGCACTGCGAACGGCAAGGCCCTCAACGGCTTCCAGTACGTCGTCGCCCACGGCACAGCCGTACAGAACGCAGCGGCGAAGGAGCCCGGCCAGTGGAAGAACTGGTACTGGGTCTGCTTCGCTGCGATCATTGTCTTCCTCGGAACGGTGCCTTTGATGAAGGGTCGCTGGTCGCCCAAGAAGGCCAAGGAAGACGAGGACGCTCACGAGGCTATGGTCGCCGCAGAGATGGCCAAGCTGGGTATCGGCGTCCCCGCTACCGCCTGATGTAGCTTCCCCGGCGCTTTTCGCCATTTGGTAAGAGCAACACGTAGTTGGGGTCGGGACCTAGTTCCCGGCCCCAACATTTGTTTCAGGTACCGTTTCCGTCAATGGCGGCCCCACGGGTCTCAGCGAACGGTCCGGAAGAACCGGCGTAGCTCCTCGACGAACAGCGTCGGCTGTTCGAAGGCGGCGAAGTGGCCTCCCAGCGCTGGCTCGCCCCAGTAGCGAATGTCGCTGAACTGTCGTGCCGCCCAGCGCTGCGATACCCGGAAGATCTCTTTCGGGAAGATAGACGCGCCCATCGGTACACTCACTGGCCCGAGGGGCGGCCGCCTGAACGATTCCCAGTACATTCGTGCCGAGGACGCTGCCGTCGCTGGCAACCAGTACAGCATGACGTCGTCGAGGATCCGGTCCGCCCCGAGGGCTCCTACCGGGTCGCCGTCTGTGTCGGTCCAGGACCAGAACTTCTCGAGGATCCACGCGCACTGCCCGGCCGGGGAGTCGACCAGGCCGTATCCGAGCGTCTGCGGCCTCGTCGACTGCTGCTTCGAGTAACCGGAATCATTTGTCGTGTAGTGCTCCATCCCGGCTAGAGCGGCCTTTTCCGCCTCGGTCAGCTCCCCGTCTTCAGGCCCGGGGAACCCGATGACCATGTTCAGGTGTATTCCAGCAAGGTTGTCGGCGTCATGGTGGGCGAGGCTCGTCGTAACCATTGATCCCCAGTCGCCGCCCTGAGCTCCGTAACGACCGTAGCCGAGTCGCGCCATGAGCGTTGCCCAAGCCTTCGCCGTTCTTTCGACCCCCCAGCCCGGTGTCGTAGGCTTGTCAGAGAATCCGTAGCCGGGCAGGGACGGCAGCACCACGTGAAAGGCATCGGATGCGTCACCGCCGAAACTTTCCGGGTCGGTCAAAGGTCCTACGACGTCCACGAACTCAGCGAAAGACCCAGGCCAGCCGTGCGTTATGACAAGCGGTAGCGCCTCAGGGTTGGCCGCACGCACGTGCACGAAATGAATGCCCAATCCGTCTATCACACTGCGGTAATGAGGTAACGAGTTCAGCCTCGCTTGGCGGTCACCCCAGTCGTACCCCGCCGCCCAGTATCCGCACAGGTCACGCAGGTAGGTGAGCGGGACGCCCTGCGACCAGTCGGATACGGTCTCGGGTTCCGGCCAGCGCGTCCGCTTCAGCCTGGCGCGTAGGTCGTCGATCTGGCTGCGATCGACGTCGATTCGGTAAGGGTAGATCCCGTCGCTCACGCTTCAGGATCTACTGGTAGGTGGGCGGCTGGCGCCACGGTGCGTCCAGCCCCGGCGTCTGAAAGCCCGGCTGTGGGACCCCTGGTTGCGGGAAGCCTGACTGAGGTTCTCCTGGCGACTGAGGCCAAGGCGTCGCCAAAGGATGCCACCCGCCGCCCCATTGCTCGGGGCCGCCCCCGGGGATGTAAGGTCCCGCACTTGGGGAGTAAACCGCCAATGGAGGAACCTCGCGCAGCGTTGCTCGAATCATGACAGCAGCGAACAGCAGGTAGGCGGCGATCGCGTCGACGACGAACCAAGCCGTCAGTTTGATGTTCAAGACCAGCCCGAGCTGGGCGACCTGAGCAGCGCTCAGACCGAAGTCCGCAGGCGGTACGGGAAGGTTCACCTGGACGACGGCAGCGACGAGCTGGGACGTCAAGACGAGGATCCCTCCAGCCGCGAGTGCTGCGGCGACGCCCTTGTTGCGAAGCCTGATAGCTACGACCGGGACGGCTACCAACGCGACAGCTACGAGGACGGTACCGAGCACTTGCTGCCATGGGCCGCTGAACGCATTCCCGAGGTTGCGGACGACGTGTTGACCTGTCACCGAGCTTGTAGCCGTGCCACGGTCCCACGCCGGCAGAAACGCACCAGCAACGATGACCGCTAGCACGAGCACGAGCACGGTCCACAAGTTGCGCTCGTGAGTCTCCTCGGGGCTTTCGGGCGGGCGAACAGGGCGTTGGCGCTTCTGCTTGGTCGCTACGGCGAGCTCCGGCTCTTTAGTGGCGCCCTCCATGGCCGCTACGTCCGCTCCCACAGCACCTCCGTCGGGCACCCAGGCGGCTTCGGGCACGGCCTCGGTCTCGTCGGGCTCGCCCACAATGATCAGAGGCACAGTAGCGGTGTCTACGACTGGGACCGTCCCCGTGTCTACGACGGGCATCGCCCCGGTATCAGCTACAGGCACCGCCCCGGTATCGGCCACCGGCACCGCAGCGCTGTCCAACGTCGGCGAGTGTCCGCTGACAGGTTGAAAGCTGGTCCCGCCAGAATGGGAGGCAGCCCACCACGCAGGCGAGGGCACCGCTGCTCCTGCAGGCGTACCGACGAGGTCGGTGTAGGGGTTGTCCGCCATAGGTGGCTGAGCTTCGACAGCCTCGGGGTAAGTCGGGGCAGCTTCCGCCAGGCCGCCCACAGGTGCGCTAGCGAAAGCTCCGTCCGTGGCTGGCACATCGCCGTCGGAGGCAAGACTGCCCGGATACGACGGCGTCGACGGCGTCGGCGACGGCGTACGGTGACGTGCCGCTGCCCCGAGCACACATGCGACCGCTGCGACGGCACCCACCACCCACGCCGCGCTCATTATCCACAATCCTGGTCCTACCGTCTTGCTCCCGAAGCTGATCGCGTCGCCCAAGTCGGACAAGCGAAACCCGAGCTCGGTAACGACGACACCCACCGCAAGCGCAGCCGCCGCCTGAGTCCGCTCAGGGCCGCTCGCCCCGATCGCCAGCGCTAGAGCCCAGGCCGCCGCTAGCACCGCGTACAGCGCCGCCTGATCGGTTTGGCCGGCAAGAGGCGCCTGGCCCACGAAATACGTGGGGAACATGGCGACCACATGGAGCACTACCGTTGCGCCCAGAAGAACTCCGGCGAGTATCTCGATCGGGGTAGGGCGCTCCCGTGTCAGCGGAGCTGCTGAGGCAATCTGCATACCTGTCCATTATCACCGAGAAGCTGAGAGAAGCCTGACGAGGATTGCAGTTTCGCCTTGGGAATTACCTAGGGTCAGGCGGAGGCTCCACCGGCCTGGGTGCGTCCCCGCTCGAATACCCCTGGGACCCTGGCTGCAAGCTCATCCGCGCCGCCGGATCGACGCCACCGCCTCGACGCCTCGGACTCCAGTTCCATCGCTTTTCCGCTGATCTCCGCCTCGATACGCCGGTAGGAGTCGTGAAGCGCAAGCACCGCCGGACGGTGATTGGCAGCGACCGTCGCTGCGAGGCTTTGGGCACGACCGAGGAGCTGATGGTGGGGAACCACTTCGGTCACCAGACCACACTCGAGAGCGCGCCGGGCGTCGACGAAATCCCCGGTGAAACTCATGCGCCTCGCCATGGCGAACCCGACACGCTCCGGCAGAAGCACCGAAAGGCCCCATCCCGGCATGATCCCGACCCTTGCGTGGGTGTCGGCGAAGGCCGCCCGCTCGGAGGCGATCAGGAAGTCACAGTTGAGTGCAAGCTCCAGTCCCCCAGTGATGGCAACGCCGTTGACAGCCCCGATGAGAGGTTTGCCTAGAGGGTGCCAAGGCGACCCCGTCGGCACTCCCGGCGCACGGTTGTCCCCGCTCACGCCATCGTCGAGGAGGCCCGAAGAGCCGCTCAGCTCCTTCAAGTCCAGTCCCGCGCAGAAAGCCGGGTCGCTGCCGGTCAGTATCACCGCACCGACGCTGTCCTTGTGGGCGAGCGTCTCGAATACCTCTCGAAGGCGCCGGAGCAACTCGCGACTGAGCGCGTTACGAGCCGCCGGACGGTTCAAGGTCACAAGCGCGACACCGTCGGCCTCGACTGTCAATACGAGATCGTCTTGCATCCGACCATACTCGCAGATATCCCGGTGCGCAGTTCTTCTCGATGCCACTCCATCGGTTCCCTCGGGGTCACGAAACGCGACCCCGGCCGCTGATGTCTGCCCCGATGTCGCGGCCTTCTGACCCGGCCGGGGCAGCTACCTCGGTCACCCTCTCGTCGACGTCGTCGTATTCGAGGCGCAGCGCCTTACTCATCACGGCGTGCATCGCGTACATCGCCGTTATGTAGGTGAGCTCGAGTATCTGGCTGTCGTCGAGATGCTCTTGTAGTACCTGGAAGATGCCCTCACTAACTCTTCCCTGCTGTCCGCTCAAGCAGTCGGCGTAGGCAAGAACTGCACGCTCCAACTCGTCGAAGAGGTCGGAAACCTCCCAGTGGCTGATAGCGGCGATCTTCTCCTCGGCGATCCCAGCGGCCCTGCAGGACTTGCAGTGCTGCGAGTAGACGAACTGGCTTCCGACCGAGTACCCAACCCTGGTCTGAGCGAGTTCGCGCAGTGCCGGGGAAAGATGGTCAGCGGTCTTTTGATACAACGAGAATCCGGCCACCGCGTGACGAAACACGACCGGCGACAGCGCGAATACACCCCACCAGTTCCCCGGAGTGCCGGTCGCCGTCCCGGGATCCGACACGGGATCCTTGCCAACCCCGAACAGCCGGTCGTAAGCGGCGAGCACAACTTCGTCTCGGACGTCAGATCTGGTTACCTGGTGAAGCCGGGGCATACAAGCGTCCTCTCTCGGTTCGAAATGACTGTCGCCTACTCCAGCTCCGACAACCAGCTTTCGCATCAGCAAGGTTCAAGGGCCACGTTCGCGCCTTTCTTCCAGAGGCGCAAGGATTTCCTCGAAAGACGGAAAAGACTCGTACGGTCCGCCATCGGCAACCTTCATGTCAAGCCAGTCGGATGTCGTCCCGAAACGTAAGCCAGTGTCGAAGACCAGGGACGCCCGAGTCGAATAGTGGACGCGACCCTGCCTGCAACGCCGGGAGAACTCCGGCACACCTTCGTGTTGCTCGGTCGGATGCCTATATTCGACAGGCACCTCGAAGTGATTGGATATGAATTCGCCTGCGCGACCACCGCCGACGAGGTCGACCCGTCGGACTCGACGAGGCATGCCGGAACAGTCGAAAGCCTGTCCGCGTCGCATATCGAAGACTTTCTGGCGAACGAGTGGGACCTCGACTCCCTGGTCGGCTCGAAGCGAGCGTGGCTCACCGTCCGCCACAACGACATCGACGACGAGGACCTTCCGCCGTCGCTAGCCCCGAATCGCTGCGTCTTGAAGGTTCTCCGGGACGGCGAAAGCTCGGGCGAAGGCGAGGGATCCGGCGACGGCGACGGCTCCGCCCGGACCGGTGTCGACCGAAAGATTCGGGGATTTGGGGAGTCGCTGCACAAACGCGGCTACCCGCTCGCCGTCAGCGCCTGGTCCGACGAGGCAAGATCCCTCGACGATCTGGCTTCGTTTACACTCGTCGACCCCGACCTACAAAACGACAAGCTCGGGGAATGCCTGGATCTGATCAACGACCCCCGGCGGGGTGCCGTGATGGCCGGTGTCAGGTCGCTGCAGCAGGTCCTCGAATGGTCTCGCGCTGGGGCGACGTTGTTCCAGGGGCACGTGTTATCCAAGCCGACAGGCGAAGCCGCCAATGCGCTCTCGCCCGGACGTCTCGCTTGCGTCGAGCTGATCAGCCAGCTGCGTGACCCCGACACCACCCCGAAGGACCTTTCGCGGATACTTTCCGGCGACGTCTCCCTGTCGTATCGGGTCCTTCACGTCTCGAGCCTCGGAGCATCGAGCGGGCTGCGCCGGCCGGTCAGGTCCATCGAGGAAGCCGTCGTACTGCTCGGAATGGACCGTCTCTCGTCGTGGGTGACGTTCATGACACTCGCCGACATGTCCCCCCACGCCACTGAGCAGGTCACGATCGCCCTCGTCAGGGCACGCATGTGCGAGCTGATCGCAACTTCAGTCGAACCTTCACTCGCCGACGCAGCCTTCACGGCGGGACTCATTTCAGGCATAGCACTAATCGTCGGAGGCCCGCCTTCTCAGCTCGTCGCGAAAATGAACGTCGCGGACGATATCGCGGACGCCGTCATAGAAGCCCGCGGCGTGCTCGGCTCGATACTCGTCGACGTGTGCGGGTGGGAGGCCGCCACCTTCCTGCCGGTACTCCGCTCCGGGATTGGACATGCGCTAGCCGGAGGCCACTACCTGGCAGCGCTCAGGTGGGCGTCACAGATAGCTAGCACTGTGGAATCTGCCGCGGCCTAAAGCGACCTGGACCGGGCGCCGTCGGGGGCTCAGCCGGCCTTCGACGACTGGCCGCCAAGCGCAACGAGTTGCGACTGCGTCGGTTCGCTGCAACAAAACCACGGTTCGCTCAGACGCGCTCGATGCCCCATCGGTCCCTGCGACACCGCTCCGAGAGTTGGACGGCTTGAAGCGTCACCTGCGGTGGCACGGATCGCGGCGTCGATTCGTTCGAACGTCTCGCGTGGCGCATCGCCGATCCCGGACTCGACGATCCCGGCGACGGTCAACTGGAGCTCGTCGATTGCGGGTTCGGGGTGTGCCCAGCTCCAACCGATCACCGCTGGGTCGTACCCCGTGACGTGTGACTGTATCGCCTCGTTGGCCAACAGGAGGGAGCCTTCGGGGACAAGAAGCCTGATGCTGTACTGCACAGGGTCGACGTTGTCGACGAGGTCGTGGGCTATCACAAAGTCGAGTAGGTCGACCAGATCCCGCAGCGTCGTCCAAGGAGTAAAGGGCAGCCAGGACGGCCGTATCTCAATCCCGTACTCACGTAACGCCTTAACTGCACTCGAAGCGTCACTTGACGTGTGCCCCTTGTCGAGGATCCCGAGTATCCGGTCGCTAGTGGATTCGAACGCCGACACGACGAACGCGCATCGCGCGCCGGCGAGCAAACAGAGCATATCTCTGTGGCGGAGAATGTGCTCGACTTTGATAGTGGCATCGAAACTGACGTCAGGATGACGGTCGGCGAACGACGCAAGCACGCGCGCCGAGTGTCGAGGCGAGTTGAAAAAATCCGGATCCGCGAAGTTGATGTGCCGGGCGCCGTTGACGACGAGCGCGTCGATATCCGCAAGAACTTTTGCCGCTTCGACAGGGCGAACCCGGCCGTCGTAGACGACCGGGACCGGGCAGTGACGGCAGCGGTGCGAGCATCCCCGGCTTGCGGCGACCGAGCCGACGAGGCGTTCCTCGCCGCCAGCGCTGAGCCGGGCGTAAGCGTCGAGGGGAGCCAGGCCCGTCCGGTCTGGTGTCGGGTTGTCGAGACGCGCCAAGGCCACACGGGGTCCCGCCGGACCTCCGCCTGCCCACGAGGCTAAGCCCGCCTCGTACTCGCCGGCTATGGCAGCGTCCGACGGCGATTCAGAGGGGAGGTCTCCAGCGGCCGCTGCGTAGAGGCCGAAGTAACACAGCGGTATCGCCGGCTTGTGCCGGCGGATAACCCGTGCCACCTCGAGCGCGAGGCGCATGGCCGTGTACATGGGTACCGACAGGGCGGCTCGCTGCGCCCAGTCGACGTCGGCGGGATCGATCGGTTTGGCTGCGATGTCAGCGCATCGCACCTCGTGGCCTGCCGCCCGGAGGGCCCCTGCGGCGCCGGCAACGGACAAAGGCTGATGTCCAAGCTCGTAGGTGGATACGAGGAGAACTCTCACCCGGGGATTCTACCGGTGCCCGACCTTACCTACAAGGCGCGCCGAGTGTCAGGGACCGATGACGACTTCGAGCGTCGCTTGCGCTGCTCGAAGCGACGCCTCTACCTGAGCAGGGTGATCCCCACGAGCGAAGACGAAACCGAGGTAGCGGTCACCTTCGGGCAAGGGCACGACGCGACGGCCGATCGGGATGGTGATCTCAAGTCCCGTGACACCCTCGACGCGGCGTGCCTCGGCCAACCCTGAGACGCTTCTCAGCACACCTTCGGATCGGATCGGAAGCATCATCACACCGGACGCCCCTTTTTCCCTCGACAACCCGCCGATTCCTGCACCGGTCGCGTGCCGCAGGATCAGCTCTTCGAGGCTGACACCTGCCCCGAAGCGAAGCGCACGCGAGCACAGTCCCCCGATCGAGCGCGCAGCGACCTCCAGGATTCGAACGTCGCCTACGCCGATGCGGACCTCGGCGTGGAGCGGACCCTCACGCAGCCCGATCGCAGTCGCCGCGTCGGCGACCAGCCGCTCGATCGCGGCGAGTACGTGCGCCGGATGGCGAGACGGTGTGACGTAGATCGTCTCCTCGAAATAGGGACCGTCGAGTGGGTCAGGCTTGTCGAACACCGCCAACATCTCGAGGACGCCCGCCACGAGGATCCCTTCGACTGCGACCTCGTCGCCGGGCAGGAACTGCTCAACGAGCAGGGTTTCGTCGCCGCCGACGAGGGCCCTCACCTTCTTGACAGCTTCTGCGAGGTCCGTCGGGTCGTCGGCCCGTATGACGCCTTGGCTCGCGGAGCGCGACACCGGCTTGAGCACACATGGGTAACCGACCTCGGATGCGGCGACGCTTGGATCGGCCTCTGGGATGACGGATGAATATGCGGGCTGGGGTACCGACGCCGCTGCGAGGAGCGAGCGCATCTCGGCTTTGTCTCTCGTGGCCCGGACGGCCTCCGGCGGGTTGTGGGGCAGACCGAGCCGCTCGGAGGCTTTCGACGCTGCCACGATGCCTCGATCGTCGACGG
>JAKBBS010000119.1 GCA_021808425.1 Actinomycetes bacterium | reverse complement strand
GTAGGGCGATTCGAGCGACGGCGCCAGGATGCGTCGTGATCGTGTGACCCTGCAGGGCGAAGAGGATGACGATCGTGTAGAGCAGGCCGTACAACGCAAACGGGCTGAGCTTCGGCACGAGCGTGCCCTCATACCATTCGCGCCCGCGAGTGCGTTCGCCGACGGTGCGGGTGAGAAACCCCGCTACGAGCGGAACTCCCAAGAAGATGCCCACAGTCTCGGCGATCCGGCCGATCGACAGGTGCAAGCCCACCGTGGAGAGGCCCAACCATCCGGGAAGCACCTTCAGATAGAAGTACCCGAGAAGCGAGAACATGAGGATCTGGAACAGCGAGTTCAGCGCGACTAACACAGCTGCGGCTTCACGGTCCCCGCAGGAGAGGTCGTTCCAGATGAGAACCATGGCGATGCAGCGCGCAAGGCCGACGATGATCAACCCGGTCCGATAAGTCGGCTGGTCCGCCAGCATCAGCCACGCCAGGGCGAACATCACCGCAGGGCCCACCAGCCAGTTGAGCACCAGCGACGACACCAGCATCCGGCGGTCCCGGGTCACCGTGGCGACCTCCCCGTATCGGACTTTGGCAAGCACCGGGTACATCATCACGAGAAGCCCGATGAAGATGGGCAGCGACGTGCCGGATGTGACCTGTATTGCGTTCAGATGGCGGTTGAGGCTGGGTATCACACGGCCGAGGATTATTCCGGCAGCCATCGCAAGGACTATCCACACGGGAAGGAACCGGTCAAGAAACGACAGCCTGGCGATCACCGCTGTGTCGGCCGAGGTGCCTTCGGCCGGTCTCGCGGTTGCTAGGTCACTCACTAGTCGCCTCGCAGCGTTCTGCGCAACCTAGTCGGGACATCGCTACCTCCGTAGTATCGACAGTTGTCAATACTTTGATCATGGTCGATGTAGTGATGATTGTCAATGGGACATGAGCGGGTACGCGGGTTCCGAACCTTGTTATCGCCGCACCGCCGATCAACGTGGTCCCACGCTCCGCCTAAGGTCACAATGACCCAGGAGGCGCGTTTGCTGAACCTACATCGATCCGAGCGGGCAGACGTTCTCGTAGACGCCCTCGGGGACTTGCTCGTAAGGCCATTGTCCGATCCCCTGGCGCCCGAGATCGTGGCTGTCCCGACACGTGGCGTGGAGAGATGGCTTACGCAGCGACTGTCCCACCGGCTGGGAACTTCGGGATCGGGAGAGGACGGAGTCTGCGCCAACATCGACTTTTCCTCCCCCCGAGACCTCCTCCGGGAAGTCGTCGCCGCCGCCTACGGAGCCGAGCCGGACGCCGATCCATGGCGCCCCGAGCGAAGCGTGTGGCCCATCATCGACCTGATAGACCGTCACGGCGAGGACCCTGCCCTTGCGCTGTTGCAGGCGCACCTGAAAGCGGCGACCCCGCTAGACCGCCGAGGGGAGATGCAGCCGGTGCGCCGCTTCGCCGTAGCGCGTCACCTCTCGGAACTTTTCGACCGGTACTCACTGCACCGTCCGGGCATGGTTCGCAGTTGGGCCTCCGCCACCCGCGCCACCCGCGCCACCTCCGCCACCGACAACGCCTCCGTCAACTACGAACCCTCCGTCACCGACGAAACCTACGCCTGGCAGGCGCACCTTTGGCGGATCCTGAGAGCCGAGATCGGCTCCCCGAGCCCCGCCGAGCGTGCCGTCGACGTCGCACAACGCCTGATCGACGAACCTGAAGCTTCAGGCCTGCCAGAGCGGCTGTCGATCTTCGGCTTGACGCGCCTGCCTGCCACCTACCTGGAGATCCTCACCGCCCTCTCATGCCATCGGGATGTCCACCTCTGGTTACTGCACCCCTCCGGGGTGCTTTGGGAGAAAGTCGATCGCTCAAGGCCGAGGACCACGGGTGCGCTGCGACGGGCCGACGATCCGACGGCTCGGGTCGCTGCGCATCCGCTGCTCCGTTCCTGGGGGCGCGACAGCCGCGAGATGCAGTTGGTCCTGGCGTCCGACAAAGCGGCCGGCGGGAACCACCGAGAAGTCCCGGGGCGCGAAGGCTCCCTTTTGAGCCGGATCCAAGCCGCCGTTCGTCTCGATGCCCCGCCCCCGGGACCTCCTCGCGTCGGCGACCCCGACTTGCGCGTCGGCATCGACCCCGGCGACCGTTCGATCCAGATCCACTCCTGCCACGGGAGAGGACGCCAAGTAGAGGTGATGCGCGATGCCCTCCTTCACCTTCTCGACTCCGACCCGACCCTTGAGCCGCGCGACGTGATCGTCATGTGCCCCGACATCGACACCTTTGCGCCGATGATCGACGCCGCATTCTCGCTCGATCGTGTCGACCGGGAGACGTCTGACAGCGCGACGCCACAGTTGCGGGTCCGCCTCGCCGATCGATCGGTACGCCAGACGAATCCCATGCTCGCCGTCGCCGACGGGCTGCTCGCTCTCGCCGGCTCTCGGGTGACCGCGTCGCAGGTAATGGATCTGGCAACCCGGGCGCCCGTCGCGAGGCGTTTCCGCTTCGACGCCGGCGACCTTACCTTGCTTCAGCGCTGGCTGGCGGCGACCGGAATCCGCTGGGGCATCGATGCTGACCACCGCCAACCCTGGGCGCTTCAGAAGCTTTCGGAGGGGACGTGGGACGCTGGCCTCGACAGGCTCCTGCTTGGCGTCGCCATGGCGGAGGAGGACGGCCGGATGTTCTCAGGGGTGCTTCCCTTCGACGACGTCCCTTCAAGCGACGTTGAGTTGGCGGGCCGACTCGCGGAGCTCGTCTCACGACTCAAGCGAGCAATGGACAGTCTAAATGGCCTGAGGCCTGTAGCCGCATGGGTCGAGGCGCTTATAGAAAGCACCGAGTCCCTCGCCGTAGCCGACCTCGGCGAGGCCTGGCAGCACGAGCAGCTCCAGCGGATCCTGTCTTCGGCGGCGCGCGAGGCGGCCGGGTGCAAGGCCCAGCTCTGCCTTGCGGAGATCAGGGAACTGCTCGATTCCCGCCTCGAGGGCCGCCCGACACGGGCCAACTTTCGCACCGGGGACCTCACGTTCTGCACCATGGTTCCGATGCGTTCCGTCCCACACCGGGTGATTGGGCTGCTCGGACTGGACGAAGGTCTCTTCCCCCGCCACCCTGAACGCGACGGCGACGACCTTCTAATCGGCGACCCTTACGTCGGAGACAGCGACCCGCGCTCCGGGGATCGACAGCTTCTCCTCGACGCCCTGCTCGCTGCCACCGAGAACCTGGTCATCGTATACAGCGGCAAG
This sequence comes from Actinomycetes bacterium, assembly GCA_021808425.1. The sequence goes on along the minus strand of JAKBBS010000119.1, from coordinate 7,200 downwards.
GACGAGCGGACGAACCGGGTTCGTCCGCCGGCGGTACCGATTGCCGAGCTGCTCGACGTCATCGACGCCACCGCCCACCCCGACTCGGACGGCAATCCTGCACGTTCCCGGGTCGTCACAGAGCATCCCCTGCAGCCCTTTGACAGCCGGAACTTCGTCGTCGGGGCGCTTGTCCCCGCAAGCGCGTGGAGCCATGACAGAGTGCAGCTAGCCGGTGCACTCGCTTCCGTCAGCCAGAGTCCGGCTCGCGGCTGGCCGGACGAGAGGCTCCCGCCTTTGGAGGACAAGGTCGTGCAGCTCGACGATCTGGTCGCCTTTGTCGAGCACCCGGTACGCTCGTTTCTGCGTAAGCGCCTCGGCTTGTACCCAAGACGCGCGAACGATGCGCTCGACGACGACATCCCGATAGACCTGGAGCCCTTGGCGAAATGGGCCGTCGGCGACAGAATGCTGAGGGCGGCCCTCGACGGACTTGGAACCGAGCGGGCGGCAGCGCTCGAACGAGCGAGAGGCTTTCTGCCACCCGGCGATCTGGCGTCGCCGACACTTGACGAAGTCAGAGCAGAGGTGGAGGCGCTCCTCGCTGCGGCCGTCGCCGTTGGAGGTGGGACGGGACCGGCCGACTCGCTCGACGTGCATCTGGAGCTTGGCGACGGGCGAAGGTTGATTGGTACGGTGCCGGGCTTCCGGGCGGCCACGGTGCTGGCCTGCACCTACTCCAGGCTGGGCCCAAAACACCGAATCGCCTCATGGGTTCGCCTCCTTGCCCTGAGCGTGGCGCGGCCGGAGCTCGGTGTCGGTGCAGTGACGATCGGCCGGGGTGGCCACCGGGCGCCTCAAGTTTCGACGTTCGGGGCGGTGGCGCACGACGAGGCCCAGCGACTCCTCGAAGCCGTAGTCGATCTCTACGACCGGGGCATGCGGGAGCCTCTGCCCCTCGCCTGTGCGACGAGCGAGGCTTGGGCCTCTGCACGCCACCACGGGGCCAGCAGGGATGAAGCCAACCAGAAAGCGGAGCAGGTGTGGAAGACGGAGTCCAGCGACATCGAACACGCCGAGGTTTGGAACAGTCGGTCCGATTTCAACGTCCTTTACCGGCCCGAACTCCGTCCCGACGAGACGACCGCCGGGTGGCCAAGCGCCGAGAAGTCGCGTTTTGCTGCCCTCGCCGGCCGCATGTGGAATCCTGTCCTCGACCACGAACGCCTTAGCAATGGCTGAGGACACCGGTGTCCACGACGGAGCCCGACGCAATGCGGCGACGCCGTTCGACATGACCACCGCCCTGCCTGGACCCGGTGTGACGCTGCTCGAAGCCAGCGCAGGAACCGGTAAAACCTTCACAATAACTGCATTGATAGCACGCTACGTAGCGGAAGGCGTACCGCTGGACGCCGTCTTGGCTGTCACATTTACACGGGTGGCGACGGGCGAACTGCGTGACCGGGTACGCCGGCGTCTCTGCAGCCTCGCCGACACGCTCGGCCGGAAGCTCGACGCCGACGAGCCCCCACCCGGCGGTGACGAGCTTGCAGAAATGTTCGCCAACGCGGACCGCCCGACGCTGCAGGCTCGCCGTACCCGCGTCGACGACGCAGTCGCCGCCTTCGACTCGGCTACCATCACAACCACGCACGGCTTCTGCCAGCTCGTACTCGACGGGCTCGGTACGGCCGGCGACGTTGCAGCCCGAGCAACCCTGATGGAGGATTCGGCCGGTCTCATCACAGAGGTCGTCGACGACCTCTACCTTCGTTGGTCGCTTCTCCACGGCGTCCCGGACTTCAGACGCGACGACGCCCGCGAAGCCGCTGCGGCGGCGATGGCAAACCCCGGAATCTCGCTGGCGTCGGCGCCTGGTGACCCGTCGGCGGAGTTGCTCAGACGCCTTGTGAGCCGTGCATCGCAGGAACTGAACCGACGTCTGGCCGAGGACAACCTGCTGTCATACGACCGTCTACTTTCCCGTCTCGCCGAAACACTGGAGTCCGATGATAGAGGCGCCCTCGCCTGCAGACGGCTCCGGGAGCGCTACAGGGTCGTGCTCGTAGACGAGTTCCAAGACACCGACCCGGTGCAATGGCGTGTGCTGCAGGCGGCGTTTGGTGGTCGCAGCACGACCGTCCTCGTACTAGTCGGTGACCCAAAGCAGGCGATCTATTCTTTCAGAGGGGCAGATGTTCATGCCTACCTTCAGGCAGCGGAGAGAGCCACCCACCACACCCTCACCGTCAACTGGCGCGCCGACCAGGATTTACTTGACGCAACCGAGGCACTTCTCAGTCCGCTTCAGATGGGCGACGAACGCATTCTGTTCCGCAGTGTTGCAGCTCCCGCCGATCGGGCTATACCCGGCATCGAGAACTTCCCCGCACGAGCGCCGCTGCGTATCCGCCTCGTGGACGAACGCCAGCCAGGCATACGTACTACTCCGGCAAAGCGACTCCTCCAGAAGGAATCTCTTGTCGATTGGATCGCCGCCGATGTCGCACGCGACGTGGCCGCGCTGATCCACGCCGATGCACGCATAGCCGACGCTGTCCATTCCGTCGACCACGGCGCTAAGCGCCCGTGGCGTCGAGTGCAAAGCCGGGACATCGCCGTGCTGACCCGGACCAACAAGCAGTCCCTGTCGATCCGCAACGCGCTTCGGGAGGCTGGAGTCCCAGCCGTGATAGCCGGACTTGAAAGCGTGTTCTCCTCGCCGGCCGCCGGTTCCTGGCTGCGCCTGCTCGAAGCGATCGAGGAGCCGACTTCGCGTTCGAGGGTGGCTGCTCTCGCACTTACCCCGTGGATAGGCATGACGGTGATGGAGGTCGCCGAAGCCGACGAGCGAACCTGGGAGGGGCTGCACTCACGCGCGCATCGCTGGGCCGCTACGCTCGCCACGAGGGGCCTTGCCGCTTTGCACCAATCGATCACGACAAACGAGGGGCTGCCTGCGCGCGTGGCGGGGACCGCGGGCGGCGAACGGGACCTGACCGATCTGGGGCACCTCGCCGAACTGTTGCACCAGGAGAGTGTTGCGGGCCACATGGGTGTCCGGTCGATGCGATCGTGGCTTGCGCGACGTATCAAGGAGGCCGAAGTCGAACGCGGCGGCTCCGAGGAACGCAGCCGGCGTCTCGACTCCGACGCTGAAGCTGTGCAAGTCCTCACCGTCCATCGGGTCAAAGGCCTGGAGTTCGGAGTCGTATACTGCCCCTACCTTTGGGATGGCCTGCGTTTGGATGGTGACGGCGCCCCAGTCGTGTTCCACAATCCCTCCTGCGGGGGCGAACGCACGCTCGACGTGGGATCTCGCGAACGGAACGGCCCTGCAAGGAATGCCTACCAGAACCACCGCGGTATAGCCCTCGACGAGCAACGAGGAGAGGACCTCAGGGTGATGTACGTCGCGCTGACCCGGGCCCGTCACCAAGTTGTTCTGTGGTGGGCGAAGGCCGACGGAAGCCGGCACTCACCACTAGGTCGTCTTCTGCTTTGCAGGGACGACCAGACCGGCCACGTCGCGATGCCGCCAGCCAAAGAACCCAAGGACGACGTGATCCGAAAGGCGCTTGACACGCTCGTCGCCCGGGCTAAACCGAACCTGATCGGTGTGGAGATGGCATCCGACGCGCCAACTCCATTGACAATGCCAAGGGTGACCAACTCGGTCGACACGCCCTCGCTCGAGGCGGCCCGCTTTGATCGGACGCTGGACCTTCGCTGGCGTCGCTCCTCCTACACCAGCATCACGGCATCGGCGCACGAATCCCCCGGAGTCGGGATCGGGTCCGAGCCGGAGGAGCCCTCACTTCTAGACGAACCGTCTCACGCCGAAGAATTTGCCGGCAGAGCGCCCGGTGATCTCCCAATTGCCGACGGGCCGCGTTGCATCCTGGCTGATATTCCCGGTGGGACTGAAATCGGCTCCTTGGTACACGAGGTCCTCGCGGGTGTTGATTTTCCGGCCTCCGACTTGCGCTCCGACTTGGAGGCGGCCATATCGGCCGGCCGAGGCGCCCCGGCCGGCCTCGACGTAGCTATGCTCGCCGCCGGGCTGGAATCGTCGATCAATACCCCGCTAGGCCCGCTCCTGCCTGGCACGGCACTTCGCGACGTCCCTCGGCGGAATCGGGCTAACGAACTTGCCTTCGAGCTTCCGCTAGCGGGTGGTGACCGGCCGTCGGGCGCCATAACGACAGCCGATATCGCTTCGGTACTCGCTCGGCACGTCGAACCCGACGGCGTTCTCGGCCGATACCCGCCTCGCTTGGCGGATCCCATCCTTTCGGCGACGCTTCGCGGGTACATGACAGGAAGCCTGGACCTTGTCTTCCGGCACGGCGCCCCAGGAAGCGAGCGGTGGTACGTAGTCGACTACAAGACCAATCGGCTCAGCCACGACGACGTTGGGGCCTGGCCGTATCGACGCGACGTTCTCGACGAGGAGATGCAGCGCCGTCACTACCCCCTCCAGGCGCTCATCTACCTCGTCGCTCTGCACAGGTTCCTGCGATGGCGGATCCCCGGATACTCGCCCCGAGAGCATCTCGGCGGCGTGCTATATCTCTTCCTTCGCGGGATGGCCGGCCCGCATACGCCTCTCGTAGGCGGGCAGCCGTGCGGGGTGTGGTCGTGGGACGCCCCGTGCGACCTCGTCGTCGAACTGTCTGACCTGTTCGCGCGCGGTAGGACAACGCAGTGACTTTCGTATCCCCGGTCGACCCCTGGGACAGTTCGCTGGTAATCGGATCCGACGACCCGTTGATCGAATGGAACCGCGCGGGAGTTCTTGCACCCTCGGACGTTCATGTCGCCAACCGCCTCGCCCGACTCGGTGGCGAAACAGATCCGATGGTGACTCTCGCTGTCGCCTTGGCCGTGCGGGCCCCCAGGTTCGGACACGTTTCGGTGGATCTCAACTCGGTGCGCTACGTCGCGGGCGCGGAGCTGAGCGACGGTGTCGATGCCGTTTTGGACAGCCTGCCTTGGCCGTCCCCGGCGCTTTGGTGCGAGTGGGTCGCTGCAAGCCCTTTGGTCGCCGTCACTCCCCCACGCACCTCCGAGGCCCTGGCCGCATCTGACGACCGGGACTCCCCCGACGACAGCGGCCCTCACGATGACCAGGACCCCACGCACGAGGCCGCGGAGTCGGCCAGACCGCTGCGCCTTGTGGAAGCCGCCTTGTACCTCGACCGCTACTGGCGAGAGGAGCAGGCGGTAGGGACGGACCTCTTGCAACGGTGCGCCCGCACGACGCCCCCAAGCGCGTCAACGCTTTCGGCAGCCGTCACCGATGCAGACCAGCTACGGGCAGTGACGGCGTCGGCGCGACGGTACTTGAGCGTGATAGTCGGCGGTCCAGGCACAGGCAAGACCACCACGGTCGGATGGCTCCTATCGAATCTCTTCGAGCAGGCAGCCACATCCGGCGGCCGCTCACCAATGGTGGGTCTCGCCGCCCCCACCGGTAAGGCGGCGGCGCGTCTCGAACAAGCGGTCCGATCGTCGGCGGCAGCCATGGCCTCGAGCGGCGCTATCTCGACGTCCGTCGCATCACAGCTCGAGTCCCTGCGAGGATCGACGATTCATCGGCTCCTCGGGACCCGTGCAGGCTCGGGACGATTCCGCCATCATCGGGGAATGCGCCTCCCCCACGACGTGATAGTCGTCGACGAGGCCTCGATGATCTCATTGACTTTGATGGCCCGGCTACTCGAAGCTGTCCGTCCGGATGCCCGGCTGGTGCTGGTAGGCGACCCAGAGCAGCTTGTGTCAGTTGAGGCGGGTGCCGTGCTCGCCGACGTCGTTCGCCTAGGGCAATCGGGACCGACTGACGTGTCTGCGAGGCGCGCGCCGCTCGCTCGCAACGTCTCGATCCTGCGGACCAATCACCGCTCCAGCGGGGCTCTTGCTTGTCTCGCTGTCGCGATAAGGGACGGCGACGAGGAGGCCGCACTGTCAGCACTTTCATCCGGGGATCCGACATTATCGTGGATCGACTCTTCCGCGATTTCAGTTCTGTCAACGACATTGACCGACGCTGCGTTCGCTCTGCTTCCGCCGGCGCTCGAGGGAGACGCGCCAGCAGCCCTCAAAGGCCTGTCCGCGCATCGGGTACTTTGTGCCCACCGCCAAGGGCCCGAAGGCGCATCGACATGGAACGAGCAGATTCGACGTTGGCTTTTCGCCAGCCGGCCGCTTACCGAGGACGGGGAGGCCTGGTACGCAGGAAGGCCCGTAATCGTCACCACGAATGACTACAGCTTAGGGCTGTACAACGGCGACACCGGGGTGGCCGTCGTCTCCCCTGACGGCGGGATAGCTGTCGCTTTCGATTCAGAGGCGTATTCGACGAGGCTTGTCAGACCGTCCAGGCTGGCCAGCATCGAGACGGCTTACGCGATGACGGTCCACAAAAGCCAAGGATCTGAGTTCGAAGCGGTGACTCTCATCCTTCCTCCCTCGTCGTCGCGCCTGCTCACCCGGCAACTGCTCTACACGGCGGTTACCCGAGCACGTTCCACCTTTAGCGTCGTCGGATCGGAAGAGGCCTTCAGAGTCGGGCTACGCCGCCGGATCGCTCGAGCCTCCGGGCTCGCATCCCAGTTCTCAGGAGGGAACATTGTCGAATCTCGCGCACGCGACCGGGAGACACCCTACGACGACACCGCTTGGTCCCATGGCTAGGGCGGCGCACGCGCTAGGGTCGCAGGGTGGCGGGTCCAAGAGGATTCGGCGCTAAGCCGATGGTCTTAGAAACCCTTCGAACGGTGAGCCAAATTCCTACTAAAACGCCAAGCCAGCATCCCGGTTTCCGCCGTCGGCGGTTGGCTGTTCATGCTCCAACCTTCGGGGTCCTTGTGGTCGGCGTCGTCGTCACCTCGATATTCGCGTCGGCGAGCGCCAACAGTTATCGGCATTCCGAGCAGACCCTCACCAACTTGCAGACGAGCCTAGCGGCTTCGGTGATCCAGGCTTCTGCCGCAGACCTTCAGCAAAAACTCCAAACTCCCGCAGTGATCGCAGCTCAAAACGGGGGTGCAACGTTCGACAAGAGTATGAGTCCATCGATCGGTGGCGTCGGGTCGTTCGTGGGAGCCGAACTTCTGCGACTCGGTGCTGGTACACAGACCGTCGCTGCGCTGGGCGCCCACTTGGAGCAACCACCGCCTGATCCGGTCGCGATGACAGCGATCGCCGAAGCCCGCA